>CASFRL010000052.1 GCA_949297285.1 uncultured Bacteroidales bacterium | reverse complement strand
AAGTTTCAAAAGTACATCTTTCTATTCCTGAAGCGATTATATTCGCCGGATTATTCACATCAACCGGATATTGATCATCTCCATACAAAACATACTTACACGCATCAGATACCGGACTCCAACGCAAAGACACCCGTAAAGCATCACATTCTACCCACAAAGAAGCGGGACTTTCCGGTGGATTCTCTCCCATATAATTCATCGGTGGATACAATGCCGGATACCGATATGCCTGAGACAATGCGGTAGCTACAAACTTTTCATTATTTATCAAATTTTCGAGACGATAATAGGTTTGCCCTTTTGCTCCGTATCTGCGACCATCATAAAGTTGACGCATAAAATCATCCAACCGCCAATTTCCTTCATCAACCCGAAGGCGATATGCTCCCAATCCGGATACTATCGGATGGCCATAACTATTTTCTACCCAATTTATTAAAAACGGATAAAAAGAGCGTTCTGAAAAATACATCATCGGGACGATAAAATCGTGCTTATTATGCTTCAGCCAATCTACCGGATCTTGATGAACACTCTCTATCCCACTCCATCCAAAAGAAGAAAACATCGGAAGCGTGTTGTATTTTCCGATAACGGCACTGCTCAATTTCACCGACGGTTTAATTTTTTTTATCGTATCATAAACAGCATATACAATTTTATTGATATTCTCCCGGCGCCATCGATTCAATGTGACACCAGAAGAATTATATTTAATATACGTTGCCTTATCAGGAAATCCGGCTTTATCAGGATATCGAATATAATCCAGATGAATTCCGTCAACATCGTAATTCGAAACAATCTCTTCTGCAATCGATGCAATATAATGGGCGGTTTTTGGATTTCCGGGATCAAGATACCACTCTCTATCCCAATATTTACACATATCGGGATGTCTCGATACCACAGAATTTTTACCTTGTGCCCTTATCTGTCGGGTATTTCCTACGGGCATACAAACAATCCACGCATGACATTGAAGTCCTCTCTTATGGCATTCGTCAATAGCAAAACGAAGAGGATCGTACCCGGGGTATTTACCTGAGATACCGGTAAGGACCGAACTCCACGGCTCATATCGGGACGGATATAAAACATCTCCGCGCAAACGAGTTTGAAAAAAGACCACATTCATGTTCATTTTCTGAACCTGATCCAACAGAGAGCATAATTCTTCTTTTTGTTTTTTTACATCTGCTTTCGTCTTTACAATTTGCCGGGGCCAATCCAACCCCCAATTTGTAGTCAACCACACTCCTCTTATTTCATATTTAGGAGATATGGCTGCAATATTCAACGAACAAAACAATAAAAGGGAAAGCAATATGTATTTATAAGTTTTCAAATTTCACTGTATAACAAATTAGCGAACGAAGATACTCTATTTTAGCTAAACCAGAAATACTACATTTGATTTATTTCAGAAATATAGAAATCGTAACACTTATTGGCAGAATGTCTTTTCGCGGAACATTTTTTTCGTACTTTTGTATCGGTCTAACTCAAAAAAATATGGAGGGTACTTTTGTTTCCATCATCGAAATTATCGGAACATTAGCTTTTGCAATAAGCGGTATTCGATTAGCCTCAGCCAAACAATTCGACTGGTTCGGGGCCTATGTCGTAGGGTTGGCGACTGCAATCGGTGGCGGTACCTTACGAGACTTATTGCTAAACCTTCCACCATTTTGGATGCAAAACAGCATTTATTTGATCGTAACAGGCATTGCCCTTATTGCGGTTATCGTTTTGGGTAAATTTTTAATTCGTTTACAAAATACATTTTTCGTTTTCGACTCTATCGGATTGGCTCTATTCGTCGTTGTCGGCATTCAGAAAACACTGACTGTCGGTTATCCATTTTGGGTGGCAATAATTATGGGGACCATAACCGGAGCATTCGGAGGAATAATCCGAGATATATTTATCAATGAAGAACCTTTGATCTTCAGAAAAGACATCTATGCTCTGGCATGTATCATCGGGGGTATCTTTTACTGGGGATGCTATGAATTGAATTTTCCCGATGAAGTTACACAATCGGTTGCTGCGGCAAGTGTCATACTCACCCGTTTTGCCGCGGTCAAATACCATTGGGCTCTTCCGGTCTTGCACAAAGACGAAGACGAATCAAACTAATCATATTTATGAAACGATACAGGTTAAAAAATTTAAAAGATATACCGTTTATTCAACTAATAAAATTCGGGATAGTCGGGTGCATAAATACGGGAGTATCTCTTGCTGTCTTTTATATATTATATAACTGGATAAACATAAATGAATATATATCGAACCTCATTGCTTATATCATCGGGCTTATCAACAGCTTTTTCTGGAATAAATTATGGGTATTCCAAAAGAATGGAGGCCGTATAATACATGAAGCTATATACTTTTTCGTTATTTTTGTTTTTTGTTACGGAATACAATTTCTATGCTTTCGGGGATTAGTCGAATATGCTAAAATAGATGCTAATTGGGCACAGATTCCGGCCATGATCGTTTACACAATATTCAATTATATCTTAAATAAATTTATTACATTTAAAAACAAATAATAAGATTTTAAGTAACAACCATAAAGATGAAACTTGATTCTAAAGCAACACTTGGAATACTTTTGCTCATAATCAGTATTTCAACTCTTATTCCCTTTATCGGCCTGACAGATTTTCATACAAAAGGAGAACCCCGAGAAGCAATTGTTGCCGTTTCGATGTTAAACAGCGGGAACTGGATATTACCCGAAAACAATGGCGGTGATATGGCATATAAGCCACCTATGTTTCATTGGTCTATTGCCGTAACATCTCTATTACCGGGAAAAGTGACCGAATTTACATCAAGATTCCCTTCTGCCCTATCGGCTGTTATTATTGCATTATTCACTTTTTTATTTTATGCTAAAAGATCAAACAATAATTTGGCATTCCTGACATCTCTATTATTTTTATCAGCGTTTGAAGTACATCGAGCCGCCATGGCATCGCGCGTTGACATGGTCTTGACATTATTTATCGTATTAGCACTGTTTCAACTATATCAATGGGCTGAAAAAGGGATAAAAGGGATTCCTATAATTGCCACTTTATTCATGGGAGCTGCGACTTTGACAAAAGGTCCTGTCGGAATTATTCTTCCTTGTGCCGTTATCGGAGTTTTCTTATTGTTACGACGCGAGAAGTTTTGGAAGGTTTTTTATAAACTGTTGATTACAGCGCTAATATCATGCATATTACCTGCAATCTGGTATTATCTGGCCTATCGCCAAGGAGGCAATGAATTTATAAATCTGGTTATGGAAGAGAATTTTGGCAGATTCTTAGGCAAGATGTCATATGAGTCTCACGAGCAACCTATATACTACTACCTTTATACGACTGCTGCAGGTTTTATTCCTTGGTCTATTTTAGTTCTATTTTCGCTCTTTACCCTAAAATATTCCCGACCGAATAGTTCGATTAAATATTGGTGGAATAAATTAAAAGAGAAGATTGAGACAACAGATTCGGTAAAACTTTTTACGTTTCTTGCCTTTGCCGTAATTTTCATTTTTTACTGTATTCCCAAAAGTAAGCGGTCGGTATATCTGTTACCGATCTATCCTTTTCTTGCCTATTTTTTGGCAGAATACATGCTTTATTTATTAAAGAATCATCAAAAGACATGGCGCGTATTCGGAATATTTTTATCGATACTGTCGGGCATAGTGCTAATTGCATTTATAATTCTCCGCTCAGGATGGCTATTGCCCCAGTTGGCAACTTTCGATAATCTTCCACAAGATATAAGTTACTATATCACGGCATTTCATTCCCCATGGAATTTCATCAGCATCGGATGTGTCGTTGTTTTGATAATTGTCCTCTACCAAGTATATAAAAACAAACGAGAACTCTCTTTAAATAATCGTTATCTATACTCGGTAGTTGCATTATTCTTTTGGTTACAAATATTGTTAGATGCCACAATATTGCCGACCGTTCTCAATGCAAAATCGATGCGGCCTTTTGCCGAAAAAGTAGAAGAACTCATACCGGAAGGCAAGATATATTCTTACGTTTCTACTCCAATGCTTCGCTTTTTCATTATCAATTTCTATAATCAAAACAGAGTATTCGAATTTGAAAAAGAACAACCACAAAAAGGTTTTTTATTGGTCGGTGAGAAAGATTATGCTCATATATCGGGGAAATATGCTGACAAATATCAATTTACCGATGTTATGAAAAGCGATCGTAAAGGAAATGATGTTAAGGACATCATTCATGTATATCGATTTGAAAAGAAATAGCTCTTTTCAAATGAACTAATACAAAATATTATTGTTAGTAATAAAGGTTTTATTACTAACAATTTTTTTATGCGTACCATCCTTGTCATACTTTTATGTTTATTTTTCCCGTTTACCAACAGTACAGCAAAGATTATCCAAAAGCCATTCTTTGAAGCAAGAAATACGGTAACATTCAACATTGACAGCATAGAGATACAGGAGAATTTCACCCGCATCTACGTTACTTGTAAACATATTCCCAACCATTGGATGGTCATTCACTCAGACCTATACATCATTAACCCTCGAAACAATCAGGAATGGAAAGCTATCGATATAGACGGAACAGATTTTAACCGCAAGTTTCAAGTTTCAGAATACGGAAGAGCCAATATCAGCATAGATTTTCCGGCATTGCCTCAAGACATAGAGACAATAGATTTATGCGAGAAAGCCGGAGATTTTCCGATCCGGATCATTAACATAAACTTACGAGATAAAAACGCCAAACTTTATAACGAGTCTGAAGAAACAATACCAACGATTGCATCCGCCATTCAGCAAGACACAACTATTCCCAATAACATATTAAAGAAAGATTATGCTGTACTCAAAGGGCATATCGACAAATATCATCCCCGGCTCTTATTTGGCAACGGAGTTATTTATTTAGATAATATCATAACGAAAGAGCAAACCAGTATCCCGATAAATATCGACAGTCTTGGGAATTTTACGGTAATATTGCCATTATGTTATCCGGTGCAACAAACGGCATTCTTTCCAAAAGGATATATAAATTTTTATATAGAACCGGGAGATACCCTGTTTATCGAAACAGATATGGACGACCTGACTGTTCCTGTAAGAAACATTGAAGAGCTCGAAAAACTAAATAATAACACAAAATATTATGGCAATTTAGCCCGGACAAACGATGAGCTCAAAAATATCCGGATATTATTTCATAATAATATAGAAGAATTGGCGACAGATATAGAGACATTGCCCCCTATCCTCTTTAATGAAAAATATACGAATGTATATCGTCAACAACGAGCAGAACTGAAAAAATGGATAAAAGAAAATAACGTTGCAGACAAAACGGCAGAAATAGCTTTATTAAATCAAGACTATGCATACGGCCGCCTATTATTGGATTATGAAATTTATCATACCCAAAAATTCCCGAATCAAAAAATTCAAAACGAGTATTACAAATTTCTTCAAAACCTACCATTAAATAAAGAGAATTCCCTTCTTGCTGCCGACTACAAATTATTTATCAACAGATTGGAGTTTTCAAGGCCATTTTTGATCATTCGCAAAATATCATCTTCTGATTTAATAAAATCTTTTACCGACATCGGGGTAAACTTAACCCCTGAAGAAAAAGAATTAATCGATTTTTCGGTAAAAATAAAAACGTTAAACGATACTGTAACTTTTAAGGACTATGCTTCTCGAATGCTCAAGTTCAACCAGAAATACACATCGGAACAAATTATTATACGGGAAAAATTAAACACACAAAAAATTTACGACACTTATACCGACACATTGGGCCTGACCCCGGGAATTACCCTCGACATATTATATACTCGTAAATTCTTACCCCGTTTAAACTCGATAAAAAGACAATTGTCTCCGATAGAGTTCGACATATGTACATTTTATATAAAACACCCTTTCTTAAAACAATTGATGAATGATATAAATATCAATTTTTCTCCGAACAGGGTATCCAACGATAAACAGTGTAATTTGGAGTAGTACCGGCTTTTAATGAAACAGAGTCGGTTGCATAATATCCAACCTGCTTTAAAAAAGAAGGTTTTAGAAAAGAGAGATTATCCGTAATAATAACCGGCAACTCCAAAGTTGTAATTTGTTGATAAAGTCTATTTAGCTGTTTTTCGTTTTTCAATACAATTTTATTCGCTTCAGGGAAAATATGCTCAATGATACCGTGGCTTTTCAACGTAGAAATATATTCTGTATGCCCATTATTCCATACCGGCAATTGGTGATCCCATGCGTATTTTGCCAACAATGGAGAATAAATATATAATCCTTTTGTCTTATCCGCATCCAGAATCTTATAAAAATTTTCCCATTCAGAAATTTCCCGTTCATTTATTGATTTCGGAATATTCACAAAAAAGCCAATATGATATAACGAAAATACAACGGTCAACAAGAGAAAGATATTTTTTGTTCGTCCTTTTTTTAAAATATCAATATGAGATAACGTATAAATAGTCAAGACCGGTATCAACAACTGATAAAAATAAGTCATATAGGCACCTGCATGCATTCCCAGACGAAGTATAGCCAAAAAATTCAAGCACGTGGCAACAGCATAAATATCGGGGGAAACAGGCATTTGTATTAACGGTAAATCCCATGTTCTACTCAAATTGAACGAAATTTCCATTTTCCCGAATTTATTCTTATAACTATACACGATCAAGATAAAAAGTATAATTAACGGGAAATAGAACAATCCGGTCACCAACAATTGTTTTATCAGAAAAGAGATGCTGTACGATGCAACGGCTAAATGATGCACAATTGCTATCGAAAAAAAAGTGGGATATACATAATTTACAATTACCGCCGCACAAGTGAAACATAAAAAAGAAAATAAAGTATAATATAACGCATGTTTCTTGGATCGGAACAGCAACCATACAAGCACAAGGAAAAAGACGATAACAAAATACTGTTTTACAAAAAATGTAAGTACAGTCAGAACCGATACAATCAAAATTTGTCCGACAGATTTTATTCTTTTGGCTCTATATAATGTCAATAACATAAAAAAAACGCCCAATGTATTTGGGAAAGCAACACAAAGTCCCATACTCCACCCAACGATCAAAACCATCGAAAAAGCGAGAAAAGCATATACGCTTGAGTTTGTACTGCTTTTTACCTCTTTTGCAGATATCCAACCACATAATATTGTAGCTACTAATGCAATAAAACGTTGAAATAGTAACAAATCTATAGGGAGAAAATTTATAAAAGAATAGAGCCACGATGTTAATAATGGCATAAAAAATCCATAAACATAAAAAAAAGGAGAGATATTTTCTATATCATACGGATTTTCTCCTTGAAGGAAGATGCGGGTAATATCTACATTTGCGAGCTCTCTATATTCATTCGGATAAGGTGAAGATAACCAATAAAATGAGAATACAATAAATATTATACAATAAAGGGCAGATGCTCCTAAACAAAAATATTCGATCGGAGCTAAATTCCCGAAATTTATTTTTCGCATAATCCTTTTTATTAAAATGGCATACAAATATAATACAGATTATCTAAGGAAGCTCTTTCCCGCATTAAAATTAAAATCTTACATTTGTAGATGAAATCGAACCTTATATAACAAATGAAAGTTTGCATTGCCGAAAAGCCAAGTGTTGCAAAAGAAATTGCCGATATATTAGGTGCAAAAACCAAACATGACGGATATTATGAAGGAAACGGATATCAAGTTACATGGACATTTGGCCATCTTTGCACATTAAAAGAACCTCATGAATATACTCCACAATGGAAATCTTGGTCATTGTGGAGCCTGCCGATGATACCTAAACGATTCGGTATAAAATTGATTCAAGATAAAGGGATAGAAAAACAATTCGGAATTATAGAAAAACTTATGTCCTCTGCCGAAACGGTTATCAACTGCGGTGATGCAGGACAAGAAGGAGAACTGATACAACGCTGGGTAATGCAAAAAGCCGGGTGCAAATGTCCCGTATATCGACTTTGGATATCTTCTCTTACTGAAGAGTCTATTCGAGAAGGGTTTGATCATCTGAAAAAGCAGGAAGATTTCAACACTTTATACGAAGCCGGACTGTCAAGGGCCATCGGAGACTGGCTGTTGGGGATAAATGCCACTCGTTTATACACATTGAAATATGGTCAGAACAAGCAAGTATTATCTATCGGACGAGTGCAAACTCCGACTCTGGCACTGATTGTCAACCGTCAATTAGAAATCGATAATTTTGTACCCCAACCATATTGGGAACTGAAAACGATATACAGAGAAACATCTTTTTCGGTGACCAAAGGTCGTTTCCAAACAGAGGAAGAAGGCAATGCGTTTTTACAAAATATAATAGGGAGGCCTTTTGAAGTAACCGATATTTCGAAAAAACAAGGGAAAGAGACTCCTCCCCGACTCTTCGACCTGACTTCGCTTCAGGTAGAATGTAACAAAAAATTCGCATTATCGGCAGAAGATACCCTCAAACTGATACAATCTTTATACGAAAAGAAAGTAACAACTTATCCTCGTGTCGATACAACATTTTTGAGCGACGACATATATCCTAAAGTTCCCGGCATATTGCAGGCTGTAGCTTCCGATTCGGTTTATGAGCCATTGGTAAGACCATTGCAAAAAGGGAAATTGCCTAAATCAAAAAAGGTTTTCGACAATTCTAAGGTAACCGATCATCACGCCATTATTCCAACCAATATGCGGCCAAACAACCTGACAGATAATGAACGGAAGGTATATGATCTGGTAGCTCGCCGCTTTATTGCCGTATTTTATCCCGATTGCAAGATCGCAACGACCACTGTATTCGGGAAAGTCAATAATATTGAATTTAAAACCTCTGGAAAACAAATTTTAGAACCGGGATGGCGTATCATTTTCGGTAAAGATAAAGATACTGAAAAAGAAAATGATGAAGAGCGCGTATTACCCGATTTTATAAAAGGAGAAAGTGGCCCGCACGAACCCGCTTTGTCCGAGAAATGGACACAACCTCCTAAATTATATACAGAGGCGACTTTGTTGCGAGCTATGGAAACCGCCGGGAAATTGGTCGATGACGATGAACTGCGCGATGCGCTTAAGGAAAACGGTATAGGTCGTCCGTCTACCCGTGCTGCGATAATCGAAACTTTATTTAAACGTAACTATATACGAAAAGAACGTAAAAATCTTATTCCTACAACCACAGGAATAGAGCTGATACAAACTATATCGGAAGAATTACTGAAATCGGCCGAACTGACAGGAATATGGGAAAATAAACTCCGGAAAATAGAACGTAGCGAATACGACGCTCGCAATTTTTTGGATGAACTGAAAATAATGGTCTCGCAAATCGTCGATCATGTCAGAAATGATTTGACAGACAAAAGCATTACGATCCAAGATCAAGATGTTGAACAAGAAAGGGGAAATAAAGCGAAAAAGACAAATACGGCCTCAAAAAAAGGTAAACGAGAAAAAGCCATAACAAAAGCAGATGAGCAAACTCCTGAGCCGAAAACAGAGGTAATACTTTGTCCTATATGCAAACAAGGAAAGGTTCTGAAAGGGAAATCGGCATACGGATGTTCTAATTGGAAAAACGGATGTTCTTTCAGAATCAACTTTTCCGATTGTCCATCGGACGCCTCCTTTGAAGAACTTCAAAAAGCAGTGGAAAAATATAATACGGAACAAAATGAAAAATAATGCGATGGAACTATTCCCTATCATCGACGAACAAGGTCATACAATAGGGAAGGCAACCCGAAAAGAGTGTCATGACGGTAGTAAATTATTGCATCCGGTAATACATCTGCAGATTTTCAATGAACAAGGTGCCCTTTATCTTCAGAAAAGAGCAATGGACAAAGATATTCAACCGGGGAAATGGGACACAGCCGTCGGCGGACATATCGATTACGGCGAAGAAGTGAGAGATGCCTTGTTTCGTGAAGCTCGAGAAGAGTTGGGAATAAAAGATTTTTCTCCGATCTTTTCATTCTCCTATATTTTCGAATCAGAGATAGAAAAAGAAATGGTCTATTCTTATCGGACCGTTTATAACGGAGCGATAATTCCAGATCGAGACGAAGTGGAAACCGGTCGTTTTTGGGACATCATCGAAATAGAACAGAATATGGGGAAAGGAATATTCACGCCTAACTTTGAAAATGAGTTTCAAAAATTAAAGGCTCTTTTATAAATATCTCAAATATTCAACTCTGTCTTTATCGTATCTACAACATCCCAAAATACCGATTGTATCGGCTCTATCAAAGATTTTTTATTGCTTTCTTCTGGAACAAGAGCTTTCAATCCGCCCGGGAAACAACAAATATCGATACGGGCATCTGTCATCACCGGCTCTCCGTCGATATGCATAATACCCGGTTTTTCTCGAATGATAGATATTGATTCGGTTTCGAAAGTTTTGATATTATTGTTGCGATCAATTAGCTTTGTAAATAACTGAACGGCCAAAGGACCTATATCAAAAGGAGTAAAAGGGCGTACAATCGTTACATCGATTTTACCATCCTGCATATTCGCATGTGGCGCAATATAGGCATTATTCCCATATTGGGAAGCGTTCCCGCAAGCAATCAAAAATGCTTCTTCCTTGACCGAACCATCTTTACTCTCTAAAAGATAAGTTTCGGTTTTATATTTCAGATATTCAGCAACGGCTTTACGCAAATAGGTAAGCCCTCCCCGATGTTTATCTTCGGCAAATTTCATACTTACCCATGCATCGAACCCGACTCCACAGGTACAGAAAAACACATTTTCATTGGCTTTACAATAATCTAAAGATATGACTCTATTCTCATTTACAATCTTTAGTGCACGTACTACATCGATCGGAATTCCCAAATGACGTGCCAATCCATTTCCCGACCCAACCGGAATAATCCCCAATACCGTATCGGAATGAATCAGGGCTTTTGCAATTTCGTTACATGTCCCATCACCTCCGACAGAAAGTACATAATCGACTTTCTCTTTCACGGCCTCTTTCGTCAAAACCGTAGCATGCCCGGCATATTCGGTAAGTTTGATTTGAATATCGAACTGGCTGTCATCCAATATACTCATTATGGTATCGGGAATATCAACCTTTGAATGTGTCCCCGATATCGGATTAATAATTGCTAACAGGCGTTTCCGGGTGTTCATAATTAAAACATCTGATTATAATTTCAATTACAAATGTAATTATTAAAATCTAATCCATAAAAACTATAATTCTCAACAAGGGTTTTAATTAGTGAAAAAATCTATTATTTTAAAACAGATGAAATGATATACAGAACAAATTTTATGTTACATTTGTAAGTAAGAAAAACGGTTAACCCAGAAACGTTATGTATAAATTAAAAAATACAATTGTCAGAAGTATTGTCGCCATTATAATAGGTGTGGTTCTAATCAAATGGCCGCGACTTGCCCCGAACATGATCATTATTATTATCGGTATATTATTCATTATCCCGGGAGCCATTACACTAATCAATTATTGGATACACAGGTCAAAAGAGGGCAATAAATTGCCTTCTTATATCATGATCGAAAGTATAGGCAGCATACTGCTGGGAGCATGTATGGCATTGATTCCTGAATTTTTCACGGCATTCTTTATGTATTGCCTCGGATTTCTCCTCATATTAGGTAGTTTAATCCAAATCATATCGCTAATCAATATGCGGCATATTACATCGATAAGTTTATACTATTATATGGCTCCGATATTGATTCTAATTGCAGGAATTATAATAATTTTAAATCCGTTCGAAACTCAAGATGCAATCCTAATCATGTTCGGAGTCTGCTCAATTATCTATGGACTGACGGAAGTAATCAATTACTATAAATTGAAATAAGCATTACATATTTCCGAAGATACAAACCGGATATTATTTTCGTATTTTACCACCACCTCTCCATCGGGCAATATAATAAGGTTCTTGCAAATGACTTATTATAACCCCTTTTGAAGTTGAGGAATGGACAAAATATCCATTCTTCAGATAGATACCGACGTGATTTATTCTATGTTTCTTTCCTGTCGAGAAAAATACTAAATCACCCTCTTCCAAATGTTTTTTCGAAACCGGTTTGCATTGTCTATAAATTGCTTCGGACATACGATTTAAAGAGATTCCATAAACTGAATTATAAATATACGACACCAATCCGGAACAATCGATTCCCGAACGCGTATTCCCTCCATACTTATAAGGCGTTCCTATCCATGATGCGACTTCTCTGTACAAAGATGGGGTATCGTTTTTATCTATTTTCAAACCAAACGCATCAAATACCGACACTTCCGGTGTCGGCGATATTCGCTTCATCGTATGGCAACTACCCAATAAAAGCACAGTCAAAACAGCAACCACAAAATTAAAATACCGGATATTACTTTTCATGACATTCGAAAATAACAAAAAAGATATGGCTTACAAGAAATTCTCCTTATAAGCCATATCTTTTGCTCTATTTATGCAAAATATCAATCATTCATGGATAATAATAATTCTTCATTCGAGGATGTTTTTTCCATCCTGTCTTTAATAAATTCCATTGCTTCTATCGAATTCATATCCGACAAATACTTTCTTAATATCCACATCCGATTTAATGTATCTTTATCGAGAAGCAAATCATCTCTTCGGGTACTCGATGCTGTAATATCTACTGCCGGGAAAATACGTTTATTCGAAAGTTTCCGATCTAATTGTAATTCCATATTTCCTGTTCCCTTGAACTCTTCAAAAATTACATCGTCCATTTTCGAACCGGTATCGGTAAGTGCTGTTGCGATAATTGTAAGACTACCTCCATTTTCTATATTGCGGGCAGCTCCAAAAAATCGTTTTGGTTTATGTAAAGCATTTGCATCAACACCTCCGGAAAGGACTTTCCCTGATGCCGGAGAAACGGTATTATAAGCTCGAGCCAAACGGGTTATAGAATCCAATAAAATAACCACATCATGACCGCACTCTACCATTCGTTTAGCTTTTTCCAAAACAATACTGGCCACTTTTACATGTCTCTCGGCAGGTTCGTCAAATGTAGAAGAAATAACCTCGGCCTTTACACTGCGAGCCATATCTGTAACCTCCTCCGGACGTTCATCGATCAATAAAATAATCATAAACACTTCCGGATGATTTTCGGCAATGGCATTGGCAATATCTTTCAGAAGCATAGTTTTACCGGTCTTCGGTTGTGCAACGATCAATCCCCGCTGACCTTTTCCGATCGGAGAAAACATATCTACAACTCTGGCAGAAATATCATTTGCCCGACCGGTAGTAAGTTTAAATTTCTCTTCCGGGAATAATGGCGTTAAATGATCGAAAGGTACTCTGTCTCGAACATATTCCGGTGTACGGCCATTAATTTTTTCTACTTTAACCAACGGAAAATATTTTTCACCTTCTTTAGGCGGACGAATCGGGCCTTCTACTACATCTCCGGTTTTTAACCCAAACAGTTTGATTTGAGATTGTGAAACATATATATCATCGGGTGAAGTCAGATAATTATAATCCGAAGAACGTAAAAATCCATATCCGTCAGGCATCATCTCAAGAACGCCATTTCCGGTCAATATACCTTCAAATTCATACGGCTTTTCGGCAGGTTTCACTTCATTACCGGGAGCTGTTGCCTGCTGCTGATTCTCCTTATTAAGATTATTAGAGACATTTGCATTATTATTGGAATAACGTTGCGGCTGATTGCGTGGAACAAAACGCTGTTTCTCGCTTCGAGGGAAAAATGCCTCTAAATGTGTTTCATTTTGTATCGGAAGAGGCATCTCATATTGTGCTTTCTCTTTCTGAGAGCCTTCTGTTGCGACTTTATCTGCCGGTTTTACAACAGATGGAGCCACTTCGGCCTTTTCTTCTTTCGAAATATTCTCTTGTTGTTTTTCGATAATTTCTTTTTTAAAGACCTTTCGAGTTTTAGGCTTTTCTTCCGTTTCAGGTTCAGAAACGGTCTCAGGAACTACGGAGTTACCATCTTCGACAATAGGAAGTTCAACCTGCTCTTTCAATGCAGGATGTGAGAATTTAGTTTTTTTAGTTTTTAATGATTCTGATTTCTTAGGCTTCTCTTCTATATCTACCGATACCTCATTATTTGCATTATCCGATATTTCTGCTGTTGTTTTCTCAATATTTTTTTCGGCTTTTGTCCGCCGCTTTGTTGTCTTTTTTTTAACAACAGGTTCTGAATCGGATGGAAGTTCTGTCGTTAGAACAGTTTCTATTTCTTCTTTTTTTGCAGAATTTTTCGACTTTGCACTCTTCGATGCAGTCTTTTTCTTCTTAGCGGCATTAGTTTCTGCCTGTGCCGCGACTTTTTTACCGGCGATATCGATTGCCTGCTGATCTAATATTTTATATACTAAATCATCTTTTTCGGAAGCATCAATTTTTTTAATACCCATTTCTTGGGCTATTACTTTTAAGTCAGCTAAAGACTTATCTTTTAGTTCCAGAATGTTATACATGAATCTATATTAGTGTGATAGAGTTAACTACATTAATCAAAATTTTTACCCTAAAAATAAGGCAAACCGTAATAAAAATAATTTAATTGGAATTTGTTTAGAAATTTGAGACAGAGAGAAAAACAACCCTCTTTTATTTCACCACAAATGTACATTTGTTTTTTTGAAAAACAACAAAAATGGTTAACAATAAGTTTTCGCATTAACTATTTTTCACATTTTATTTCCAAAATATGTGTAGTCTTTTCATCGATTTTAAATTTATCGGAAGTTCTTTCACCTATTATCCAGATAATCTCGTTCTTCGAAAGCAGTACATAAATTTTTTGCTTCTGATATAAGCTGAATTTCTTATCTCTGAAATAATCGCTTAGTTTACGACTACCCTTCATTCCAAAAGGCACAAAACGATCTCCCGGCTCCCAATGCCTGATTATCAAAGGAAAAGTAACTTTATCCGCATCAAAAACAGCAATAGACGAATCTTTGGGTATTGTATATTCTGAGCCCCTATTTTTTCTGGAAATTACCAATTTTACCGGATATGATATTTCTTGAACTTGACTCGTTATCTCCGTAAATTTATTCTCAAAAATGCCTTTTTTCTTTATAATAAAAAAGTCTCTATCTTTTAACAAAATATATGTTTCTGAAGAAATAAATTTTCCCGGTATACTGGATGCCATCTTTAAAACTTCATCTAACTGGACAGATAAAAAGCCGAAAGGCTTCAGAATTTCAAACAATAATGTACGCGGAGCTGGAGATTCGAGAAGTTTTTGAATGTGAATATAAAACTCTTCATCTCGCGACTCAACAATCTTTTTTATATATGGATCGATTAAAAAGCGGTATAAACGTTCTGTTTCATACAGATTGAATGCCATGCGTTCTACCGTTTCGTAAATAGCCGGATTTATACTTTTCAATAACGGCAAAACCTGCAAACGGATTTTATTTCGGGTATAAATGTCTTCTTTATTCGTATGATCTGTTACATACGATAAATTTCGTAATGAAAGATATGTTTCTATATCTTCACGACTTAAACACAACAAAGGTCGTACAATATAACCGTTAACCGGATGAATGCCCGTAAGACCGGATAGCCCGGTTCCTCGAACCAGATTTAAGAGGACCGTCTCGACTGAATCATCTCGATGGTGTGCAATAGCAATAGCTCCGGCGCCTATTTCCTTTCGCTGCTTTTCAAACCATTCATAACGTAAATCGCGACAAGCCATTTCGATAGAAATATGCTTTTCCAAAGCATATTTTTTTGTATCAAAACGGATACTGCGAAAGGGTATATTCATTGTTGATGCGATATTTTCAGCAAATACCATATCTCTTTCGGCCTCTTCACCACGTAATTGGAAATTACAATGGCAAGCAATACACTTATAACCTATCGTAACTAAAATATCGGACAATGCTACCGAATCGGCTCCACCGCTGAGTCCGATAAGAACAGGAATATCTTTTTCGATGTGTATTTCTGAATCGATAAACTGTTTTACCCGATGTACAATTTCCGACAAATCCATATATCTGTATCTCGAATTACGACATACAAACGTAATTGTTTTTTTTGATTTATAAAATATTTACCGACTAAACGACTTTTTAAGTCGGCATTAATTATTAAATTTGCGGCTAAATAGGAAAAATAGCGAAATCATGATTGATAAAATAAACCAGCTTAAGGCAGAAATAGAGGCATTAAAAGCATCTAAAGCAGACGAAATAGAAGCTTTACGTATAAAATACCTCAGTAAAAAAGGTGAAATATCTCTTCTTTTCAACGACTTCAGAAATGTTGCTGCAGAAAATAAAAAAGAAGTCGGCAAACTTTTGAACGAATTGAAAGAAAAAGCGTTTAACCGTATCAATGAGCTAAAAGAGAATTTAGATAACAGCACATCAGACAATAATCTGATCGATCTTACCCGTTCAGCCTATCCGGTCAATATAGGTACACGCCATCCTATTTCGCTTGTAAAAAATGAAATATGCGAAATTTTTGGACGTTTAGGATTTTCTATTGCCGAAGGTCCTGAAATCGAGGATGATTGGCATGTTTTTTCATCGCTCAACTTCGCAGAAGACCATCCGGCAAGAGATATGCAAGACACATTTTTTATCCAGCGCAGTCCAGATATTTTACTTCGTACACATACCTCCTCGGTTCAAACCCGGGTCATGGAACATACCCAACCACCTATAAGAATCATTTGTCCGGGGCGTGTATATCGAAACGAAGCAATCTCGGCCAGAGCACATTGCTTCTTTCATCAAGTAGAAGCACTTTATGTCGATAAGAATGTATCTTTCGCCGATTTAAAACAAGCATTATTATTCTTTGCCAAAGAGATGTTCGGATCAGATACAAAAATTCGTTTACGTCCCTCATATTTCCCCTTTACCGAACCTTCTGCCGAAATGGACATTTCTTGTAATTTATGCGGCGGCAAAGGTTGTTCGTTCTGCAAACATACCGGATGGGTTGAAATATTAGGCTGCGGAATGGTAGATCCTAACGTTTTGGAAGCCTGTGGCATAGATAGCAAAATCTATACCGGATACGCATTGGGAATGGGAATAGAACGTATTACGAACTTGAAATATCAAGTAAAAGATTTACGTATGTTCTCTGAAAACGATCAACGCTTTTTAGAAGAATTCGAATCGGCCTATTAAAAAAACAGTCAATTCTATCAATAAGGTACAGAATTCTTTTATTCAGAATTTTGTACCTTTTATATTCTATAAAGGATGAAGAAACAAGAACGCTACAATAAAATTATTGAATGGTTTTCTCAAAATGTTCCCGTTGCAGAGACCGAGCTTCACTATAAAAATCCATTTCAATTATTGATTGCCGTAATCTTATCTGCCCAATGTACAGACAAACGGGTAAATATGATTACACCTCATCTGTTCGAAGATTTTCCTACCCCGGAAGCATTAGCTGCAACAACTCCGGAGGTAATATACGAATATATAAAAAGCGTGTCATATCCCAATAACAAAGCGAAACATTTAGTTGGGATGGCAAAGAAATTACTTGAAGAATTTAACGGAGAAATTCCTTCTGACGTCGATGACTTACAAAAATTACCAGGAGTAGGTCGAAAAACTGCAAATGTAATAGCCTCGGTCATATTCAATAAAGAAGCCATGGCTGTAGATACCCACGTCTTCCGTGTTTCGAATCGAATAGGGCTTACAAATAACTCGAAAACGCCTCTTGAGACTGAAAGGACATTAGTAAAACACATCCCGGGACACCTACTGCCCATTGCTCATCATTGGCTCATATTACACGGACGCTACATTTGTACGGCCAGGAAACCGAAGTGCCTCGAATGTGGAATACGAGAATATTGCAAGTATTATGAGAAACAGCCCGAATAAGGCCCTATATATTTCAAACAGCAATTTCTCCTATCTCTGCAGAGATGAACTTTACCAGATCTTCCGGAGCAATTTTAATCTGTATGCCTCTTATCCCAGCACTTACATAGATGTATGGAAAGTCTAAACATGTTTTATGAAAATATGTTGGGAAATGTTTCTTCATTCCAATAGGAGAACAACCGCCTCTGATATATCCGGTAACTGGCAATAACTCTTTCATGGCAATCATTTCGGCATTCTTGTTCCCGGATATTTTAGCAGCAGCTTTCAAATTCACCTCCTTATTACCCGGAATAACACAAACAAATATTCCGGTTTTATCACCTCTCAATACTAATGTTTTAAATACTTGTTCTATATTTTCATTCAACTGTTCAGCAACATGAGTTGCCGCTAAGTCCGATTCATCTACTTGGTAAGGGATCAGTTCATAATTGATCTTTGCCTTATCTAATAAACGGGCAGCATTTGTTTTATTTACTTTCATAACGATCTTCCTTTCTCTACCATGCAATATTTACAGAGGCCCCCAAAGTAAGTGAATGAAGAGTCTGATGTGATTTTCGATACAATGACGATTCTGGCATTTCACAATATTGAACAGACATCGGTGCAATCTTATAATCGAGAAAACCTTTGGCCAGAAAATTCTTTTTTGCCCAAAATGATAAAGATAAACCCGCTCCGGCATTAAAAAAATTTGAATATTTCATATCCAACGTTTCCGTTACGACTTCTGCACCGGTTTGGGGATCATCCCATACTGTTTCGATTTCGTTTCCTTGAAAATTTCCATACCCGGCCAATAACTTACCTCCTAAATACCATCGCTTGGAAACAGGCAATGAAAAGTAAGCTCCTAAAGATGTTGTAATCGTATTAAATGAATTGCACCGAATATAAGCATTAGACGGGAAATTTCCTCCTTGTGCCGACATAAAGGAGTTATCTTGTAAATGCAAAGGGACACTATTCGCCAATAACTCTGCTCCTATTCCCACATACGGAGTAAAAAAATAAGCGCCCTCTATTCCTACTGTACTCCCCGTCGATGTATCGAAATTTATTTCAGGTGATAAAGATATAGAATGTGGGACCATTGTAAATCCCATATATAAACCTAAAAAAGAAGAAATTTCAGAAAATGAAGTATCAAAATCATATTGAGGATGTTTCAATCCTTTTTTCCCAAATATCAAATCGGCAAAATAATATCCTAATTCGGTCGTAAGTATTCCAATACCGGCACCGGTCAATACATCAGAAACCCAATGTCTATTATTCAACAATCTGGAAACAGATGTCGCTGTGGCAATCGTATATGCCCCGATACTATACCAAGGGCTCCGCACTCCATATTCTTTATGAAACATCGTTGCCGCCATAAATGCCGTAGCAGAGTGACCGGAAGGGAATGAATTGAGAGCTGAGCCATCTGGACGTCGAGAATCGATATAGTGTTTCATTACATTAACAGTCGTTGCCATAAGAGCCGCAGAAAAAGCATCTGAAACCAACATTCTTCCCCAAGAACTACGACTCTCCACTCCTCCGGCTTTCATTCCGACTAACGCAAATATAGGGACATATTGTAAATAATCGTCATATCCGTAATGGAAAGAAGGGGCATACTCATTCCGCAGATTATAAAAAGGCTCCTTTTTCATCTCGACTAATGAACCCGAAACAATCAACGGCACCGATATATACGTCATTTGAAACCATTTATTGTTTGTGAAGCGATCTATCTTTTCCGGAGTTTTTCTTGAGATTAAATATCGAATAGGTGTCTTCCGTGCAGTAGAGTCAACGGTAAAATAATTTATTGTATAAACACTTGTGAAGCAATTCAAAAAAATCGCAAACAAAATTACTTTTTTTATGTAATTTCTCATTTGTATTTTATTTATATCTCAACAGATGCAAAAATAATATTTTTTACTACAAAAACAGTCCCGAACAGACGAACATATTTATAAATACGATGTTTTACAGTCATAAACAATAAAAGGTACAGGGATATCTTACCATTTGTTTTGACTTTCCATTCTCTTTACTGAATAGCCCGGGGTATCCCTGTATCTATTTTCTAATTGAATTTTTATTTTCGCAATTTTCTCTTCTAAGGGCAGAAACGCATCTAACCAAAAAATAGAAAAACCTCGGCGCTCCATTCCTCTAAACCACGTCATTTGTCTTTTGGCAAATTGATGAATTGCGATTTCTAATCTATGCACCATCTCATCGTAAGAAAGTTTTCCTATCAAAAATTCTGTCAAATACTTATATTCCAATCCATAATAGATAAGATCATCCGGAGAAATTCCCTCCTCTAACAATGATCTTACCTCATCAACCATGCCCGACTCAAGACGCACTCGTAAACGTTCTGAAATTTTCGCCCGACGAGCCTCACGTTCGATATTGATTCCTATAATAAAACTATCCAGTGGCTTATTTTCTCTCTCTTCCGGTTTTTGATTTCTATAAAACTCAGCTATTTCAATAGCCCTTATGGCTCGCTTACAATTATCTACGTCTGTTGTGTTATGTAATGTCTTATAAGTCTTCAATATAGATGTCAGTTCAAGAAGCGTTTTATTTTTTAGCCGTTCTCTTAATTCTTTATTTTCAGGAACTTGCGGCATACTATAACCTTTCAAAACCGTTTCGATATATAACCCCGTACCCCCACATAAAATAGGCAATTTCCCATTATCTTTCAATTCTTTAAAAATTGCATTAAAATCTCTTTGATATTCATAAAGATTATATTTATACCCCGGTTCACAAATATCGATCAGGTGATACGGAATTTTTCTCCCTGCATAATTATATTCTTCCAGATCTTTTCCGGTTCCTATATCCATACGTTTATAGATCTGCCGAGAATCTGCACTTATAATTTCGGTATTTAAAGTTGCCGCCAAAGCAACGGCCAACGTTGTTTTGCCTGAAGCTGTAGGTCCCAATATCGTTATTAAATCAATCATACTATTTGTCCTCATCCTTTCCTTCCATATAATTCCAAGCAAGCAAAATCGTATTTTTCAAAAGTTTATATTCTTGCTTAAAACAATCACTGAAAACATCATTTTTCAATTCTGCTTCAATTTGTGCGGGAGTCCAGAATTTTCCTCCTTGAGATTTACGTATAAAGTGCGATTCGTCAGAAAGATTTAAAACATACAATAAGACAATACGGTTCATAACATTTGATTCGTATTTATAAGACAATAGCTTACGAGGCACATTTTTATTTTCAAGAGAAATATACTTTTCCAATATACGTACTAATACATTATCTAATGTTTTACGACAAACCAAATCAACAGACACCGGTGTATCCCAATGAAGACCGGATAAACTCCTTTTTATTTGATTTGGTTGCAGGTATATTTTATTGCCATTCATAATAATAACTCGCAAATGCGGATGAAGATAACAATTATCACTACTAAAGCTCTCTTGTTTTTCTACTTGACCTACATAGGACAATGAATCATTAACAATTGGTAACCATACTTCCTTAGAAAGCATTATATTCAACAAAATAATACGGATACTCTCATAAACAAAATAGACGATTATTAAAATAAAACCCAATCGGAAATTTAAAAAATTATATACATTTTCATTGTTAGGAGAAATAACATTAAATGTAACCGTAGCAATCCCATAAAAAGTTGATAAATATAATAACAAACGGGACATATACATAAATTCATATACGGAATTATCCATTACCTTTTTACTTCCAGAAATTTCATTTTCAAGGTAATCGTGACAGAAAAATTTATAAAACTTACGTATAAATAAAATATTGATGATCAACAAACCTATCAAAAGGACTGAATCGGTAAAAACTAAAGAATCATATAAAAGTTTTTCAAGAAAATATTTAAAAAAAACAAATTGAAGCAACGTAAGAGTTGAAACGCCCAACATCAACAAAAAACGATGATAGACGATCTTATAAAAGATCTCTATACATAACGATATTGCTCCAATCAATAAAGCAAATCTTCCTATATGAATTTCCAACGAATAACTTACAACTATCAATATCAGAAAAAAAGGTAGAAGACCTATAGACTGTAAATAAAAATAATAAGGTTTCCTTTGTTTCATACTTTCGATTACCTGAAAACTCAAAAATCAGCAAATGGATAAATTTAAAATAACTTTTATCTAATTCTTTAGAACAAAATACTTTTCAAGTAATATCTTTATCGTCATTACTTGTTATAAAGGACAGCACTTTTTCAACAAACAAAAACTACTCTTTGTCTCAATTATAGGACTGATAATATATATTAAAAACTCATCACAATTTAAAAACGGAGCTAAGATGCAGTATTTTTACGTAATATGCAACAGAATATAACAGATTAACACTTTTGCCCGATTTCAAAACAAAAGCCACAATCCTAAAATCATAATTCCATATAATAAAAAAGACAGCCGATTCTTGTTTTTACATATTCAGGCTGTCTTTTTTATTCTTCTACACAACCTTATTTCAAAGTTCTTTGTATAAAATCATATATCCGCGTGTAAAGATGCAATCGAGTATTACATCCATAAATACTATGATTACGATTCGTATAGATTTGCATCTCAAATTGTTTGTTTGCTTGAACCAACGCTTCACTATATTGTAATGTATTAAGATAATGCACATTATCATCTGCTGTACCAGAAATAATCAATAATTTTCCGTCAAGTGATGCTGCTTTTTCCAGTGGAGAAGTCTCAATATAGCCATCATTATTTTCTTGAGGGGTACGCATATAACGCTCGGTATATACCGTGTCGTAATAACGCCAATCTGTCACTGGAGCAATTGCTATTCCCGACTTAAACACACCCGAACTCATAGACATCGACATTAATGTTGTATATCCGCCAAAACTCCATCCCCAAATAGCAATATTATTTGCATCTATATAGCTCAACGATCCCAAATAACGGGCAGCAGCAATCTGGTCTTGCGCTTCCAAAATTCCCATTTTGCAATATATTGAACGCGAGAATGCAACACCCCGACCTCCGGTTCCTCTTCCATCAACACAAGCAACAACATATCCATTATCTGTCAAATATTGAGTCCAGTCAACAGCAGCCCATTTATCCAAAACCATTTGAGAACCCGGTCCGCTATACTGAACCATCACTAATGGGTATTTTTTAGAGGCCACAAAATTTTTCGGTTTCATGATATAACCGTTTAAAGTTTCTCCTGTTTCATTTTTAAACGTAAAAAATTCTTTGGTAGCCAACGATAATTTTTTCAACTTCAGATTCTCCTCGATAAGACGCAATTGTTTACCTTGAGCATTATTGACGGTCACAACCGGAGGAATAGACACACTGCTGTAAACATTAATAAAATAGGTACATGCTGAGTTAAAATAAGCTTGATTATAACCTTTCAGATTCGATATTTTTACTCTATTTCCCTTAGCATCAGCACGATATACAGCTCTATACAAAGGCCCCTCTTCCGCAGATTCATAATAATAGTTCCCTTTTGCATCTTGTCCATAATAAGCAGTTACATCCCAATTTCCATGTGTAATTTGCCGAATAAGAGTTCCTGACATATTATAATGATAAAGATGTCTGAATCCACTCTTTTCCGAGGCAAAAATAAAACCGGATGGATAGAACGTAACATAATTCATAATATCAGGATCAATCCATGTCTCATTTTTATCTTGAATCAACAATTTACTTACTCCCGATTTGGGATTAGTGAGAAATATCTTAAAATCGTTCTGATTCCTATTAAAAGTCATTACAGCTAATTGTGAAGGATTTTGAGTAAACTGAATACGCGGAATATAACCATCTTCATCGACTGGAACGTTCATTTTCTTTACGGCACGAGTTTCTACCGTATAAGTATAAACAGCAACTTTACTGTTGCTTGTTCCGGCTACAGGATATTTATATACAAACTCTCCAGGATAATATGTATAAGAAGTCAAGCTTGGACATTCTCCTTCGAACAATTGTATTTTATACTCAGGGACATCGGTTTCATTGGTCTTTACAAAAGCGAGTGTCGTATTGTCAGGTGCCCACGATAAAGTGCTGACAACAGAAAATTCTTCTTCATAGACCCAATCAGGAACTCCATTCAATATTTTATTTTTGATGCCATCAGTCGTTACAGCCGATTCGGTCTCATAATCCAACTTCTTCAAATATATATTGTTATCTCTTACAAAGGCAACCATTCTTCCATTAGGCGAGAATGTAGCAATTTGCTGCTTCCCGGGTTTATCAGAAAGAGGCTTCACTAAATTTCTTTTTATCTCAAATGTATAATACGTAGCTTTAAAAGAACGGCGATAGATCGGTTCTGAGTCGGCATATAAAAGAATCTTTTTCTCATCGGCACTCATCGAATATCCATCAAGTTTTTTAAACGGACACTCTCTTGCGGTAGCGACATTAAATAGCGTATCTACTGCTTTTCCTGTTTTATAACTATATTTTATAATCATGGTCTTATCGTCTGACACTTGTGTATAGTGCTCACCGTCACTCATCGGCAAAAAAGAAGGTATTTTTTTTGTCTGATATTCTCCGGATACGATAGATTTCAAATCGAATGCATACAGCGAAAGATTTGAATGGGCTGCAAGGCACAAAAGTGCTATGTAAATGACTTTTTTCATTTGTATATATTTTATTTTTACAAAAATACATATTCATATTTCAAGATAAAAATCTACGAAATATTTTTTCGACATAATCTATCTCAGGCTACATAAAATCGCTATTTTTGCAAAGATAATCCAAACTCGAACAATCATGACTTACGGATTTGTAAAAGTTGCTGCGGCTATTCCTAAAACTAAAGTTGCCGATTGCATTTACAATACAGAAGAAATCGGAAAACAGATTCAGGAAGCTGTACAAAAGCAGGTTGAAATAATCGTTTTTCCAGAACTTTGTATTACCTCTTATACTTGTGGAGACCTATTTTCACAACAGATTTTGATCGAAGATGCAGAAAAGTCTTTGAAAAAGTTGATCGATGAAACCTGTAATGAAAGTTTGCTGTGCGTTGTCGGAGCTCCGGTCACAAACGGAGATCAAATATTCAATGCGGCAATAGTATTTCAAAGCGGGAAAATATTGGGTGTCATTCCCAAAACTTTTTTACCTAATTACAAAGAATTTTATGAAAAACGCTGGTTCTCGTCAGCTTTTGATAATCAACAGTCTTCTATCGATTTATGTGGACAAGAAGTGCCATTCGGCACCCATCTATTATTCCGATCAAAGGATGTGGTTATCGGTATAGAAATATGCGAAGATTTGTGGGTAACTATACCGCCAAGTTCGCTACATGCTCTAAATGGAGCAAATATTATATTAAATCTATCGGCAAGTAATGAACTCATCGGAAAACAAAATTACAGGAGAGAACTTATCAAGCAACAATCAGCTCGCTGTAATGCTGCCTACATATATGCTTCTGCGGGAAATGGTGAATCGACTACGGATCTGGTCTTTACAGGAAATGGAATTATTGCCGAAAACGGAACTATTCTTGCCGAAGGACGACAATCTCTTTTCGAAGACCAATTAATCATTTCCGAAATCGATGTAGATCGATTGTCTTATGACAGACGCATTAATACAGGATATAAAAATAGACCGGAATGTTTCTCTGAAAAATACCAATATATAGATTTTTATCTTCCGACGCATGACACTTTTACTTTAACAAGAGAGATTTCTTCCCATCCTTTTATTCCTTCTGAAAACAGATTATTGCACGATCGATGTGAAGAAATTTTCACCATTCAATTATCCGGATTGGCCAAACGAATTATTCACACAAGAGCTCAATCGCTTATTATCGGCATATCCGGAGGTCTTGATTCTACGCTTGCACTTTTGGTATGTGTAAAAACAATCGATCAGTTAAATCTGAACAGAAAACAAATTATCGGAATTACTATGCCCGGATTCGGCACTACTGACAGGACTTATCATAATGCCGTCAATTTAATGCGTCTTCTCGGTATAACAATACAAGAAATCAGTATTAAGGACGCGTGTATTCAACACTTTAAAGATATAAATCACGACATTAACATTCACGATACTACCTACGAAAATTCTCAAGCACGAGAACGTACGCAGATTCTAATGGATATTGCCAACCAAAACAACGGGTTAGTTGTCGGTACCGGAGATTTATCGGAATTGGCTTTAGGCTGGGCTACATACAACGGTGATCATATGTCTATGTATGGGGTCAACGGAAGCATTCCTAAAACACTTGTCCGTTATTTAGTCGAATGGGTTGCCAATCAAGAAACATCTTCAGAAACCCAACAGACTTTGCTGGATATAATCAATACGCCAATCAGCCCAGAATTAATTCCGGGAGATGAACATGGAAATATTAAACAAAAAACAGAAGATTTGGTGGGCCCTTATGAATTACATGATTTCTTTTTATACTATTTCCTCCGATTCGGCTTTCGTCCATCTAAAATATACTTTTTGGCAAAATATGCTTTTAAAGAAAAATATGACACAGACACGATAAAAAAATGGTTGACAACCTTTTTCAAACGCTTTTTCAATCAACAGTTTAAACGATCATGCTTGCCCGATGGTCCTAAAGTAGGGTCAGTAAGCCTCTCACCC
This sequence comes from uncultured Bacteroidales bacterium, assembly GCA_949297285.1. Classification (GTDB taxonomy): domain Bacteria; phylum Bacteroidota; class Bacteroidia; order Bacteroidales; family Coprobacteraceae; genus Coprobacter. The sequence continues at coordinate 64,354 of CASFRL010000052.1, read as the reverse complement.
AGGGGCGATTGGAAAATGCCCAGTGATGCAAACAGTACGATATGGATAAAAGAATGTGAAGAACTTTCCTGAAAATAAAAACAGAAGAGGCAGATTTAAAATCTGCCTCTTCTGTTTTTATTTTAATTATCATCAATCAGTAATAATAAGAGCCTCATTTCCTCTAACAGAACGGTATCGCGAAATAATTATCGAACACAATTCGTCAAAAGGGCAATCCAATGCCCGAACCGAAAAGCACACCGGAGAACCATATTGATGCAATTTCAACATCAAAGAACGTTTTTTGATTTCTGTCGGTTCTTGCATAATATACTGATTAGGATTTTTAACGACAAGAACAAGATACTTATAATGCAAATTCTCAAGATCATCCATAATCTTGATCTTATTTACATCTGTCCAAAGAACCGTACCGATACGATAACCGGTAGAAAGATCGGTAACACCTTCATCAGAAACAATCATGCCTATATAATCGCTTTTCCGTAAACAGTATATAGCCCACAAAGAAAAACAGAGAAGAAATATCCCTATAATCGTAAACAATATCGACAAATGAAATCCCGGGAAATGATGTCTGTATAAAAACCCAGACAGAAAAAACAAAAATGCGGTAATAAGGCACATGCTTGCCGAAAAAAGATAAACCCCTCTCCTTTTCCGACTATTCAACATAATTTTTACAATAACATCTGCTTTTTCAGCCATAAGATATCTTGTTTTTTATATACTTTGTTCGATATTCCAAACAAAGGCTCTAAGCCCTAAAGCCTCTTTCTGTTTATCCAATTTATGGAGAAGTTCCAATAACTTATTCACTTGATGATCTTCGACAATTGTCAATATTGCCGAATTCATGCTCGGCCATGCATGACTTCCATAGTGTGGTTCTCCTTTCACCGAACCACGGCCTTGAATATTTTCCCAATAAGAAAATCCTCGGCAATTATGATGATCCAAAATACTTTGAATCATCTCTAAATGAGCTTGATCGAATGCTATAAATATTGCTTTCATAAATTATTTTTCTATCGTTATTAATGCTTCAAAAACCTTAGCAATCTCTTTCAAAGCACAAATCATAATTTTTCTAATCCTTTTAATTCAGCGGCCAACTTACGTCGTCTACGGAATAACCCTCTTTTGGCAAATATACAATATACAACAGGAACGATGACTAATGTAATCAATGTGGAGACAGACAAACCCCAAGCGACAGTCATACCCATTGAACGCCACATTTCAGAACCTTCACCGGTTCCGACAGCCATAGGTATCATACCGAATACCGTTGTCAACGTTGTCATCAACACAGGGCGTAAACGAGATTTACCAGCATGTATTACAGCATGGGTAATAGACAAACCTCGTTCTCGATTCAAAATGGTATAATCGATCAATACGATACCGTTTTTTACTACAATACCGGCCAACATAATAACTCCGATCAACGCCATAACCCCCAAAGGTGTTCCGGTTACGGCCAACCCGATAAATACACCGGTAAAAGCAAACGGCAAAGAGAACATGATAATAAAGGGATCGGTAAGTGACTCGAATTGTGCTGCCAAGACAATAAATACAAGCAATATTATCATAACGCCCAATATAGTCAAGTCTTTAAAGGTATCTTGCTGATCTTCAAAAGCACCACCAATAGTTAAACTTATATCAGACGGGATGTCCATATCAGCAATTATATTCTGCGTTTCTTGAACCAGATCTCCTAAAGCAGCACCCGGAGCGACAACCCCCTTTACGGTTACGACACGCTCTCTATTTTTCCGTTCAATAGTCGGAGGCGTCATGCGTTCTACCACTTTTCCCAAATCACGAATTCTGACACCATTTCCCTGAGCATTATACACCATTATATTTTCAATATCTTCAACCGATTGTCGATACTCCGGAGCATAACGAACCGTAATATCATATTCATCACCGTCTTCCCGGTAATATGAAGCTGTCGTACCATTAATACGGTTACGTAAATAAGAAGATGCTGTTGCCACATTCAATCCGTTCAAAGCTAACTTTTCTCGATCAAAATCAACTTGATATTCCGGAATATAGTCTTCACGGCTTATATGTACACCTGAACATATCTTTAAATTCCTCATTCTATTAGATAGTTCCGACGCCACTTTATCTGTCGCATTAAAATCGTAACCATAAATTTCGACATCTACGGTACTCTGACCTCCCATCGATTCAGAACTACCACCGGCATTTACTTCAAAAGTCTTGATCTCAGGATATTTTTTCAGATCTTGACGCATCATTTCGCAAATTTCGACCAATCCACGTTCACGATCTCCGACACTGGACAAATTTATATTGTACGAAACGATATGGGAACCATTAGTTTGTATAGAGCCAAAAGTATTATCCGTATCAGCCTGTCCTACTGTAAAATTAGAAATCAAAATCTCCGGATATTTTTCGCGAAATTCTTTATCTATTTTCAAAGCCAATTCTCTTGAAATTTCGGTACGTGTACCCACCGGAAGTTCTATCGTTATCCCGATACGAGCATTGTCCTGCGTCGGGAAAAATTCAGTGGAAATAAATCGGGTGAGGAACAAACTCCCTACAAAAATTACAGCGGCACCGCTCACAACAATTGTCCGATGGCCAACTGCCCAAGTAATTAATTTTGCATATCCAACATCTAACAGGTCAAGAGCTTTCTCAATCGGCGTAAAGAATAGCATAAATAATTTGCCTTTCTTAGGATCAAGACGCAACCATTGTGAGCAAAGCATCGGTGTCAAAGACAATGCACAAACGGTAGATACAATCATAATTATACTCACAATCCATCCCAACTGACGGAACAAGACTCCGGCCATTCCGGTAATCATCGTCAACGGCAAGAATACGGCCAACATGGTAAGAGTAGATGCAATAACCGATATGGCAACTTCATTCGTCCCATGTATAGCGGCCTGTTTGGGTGCACTACCACGTTCTATATGATTGGTCACATTTTCCAATACGACAATGGCATCATCCACAACCATACCGATAGCAATACTTAATGAACTCAACGATATGATATTTATCGTATTGCCCGAGATCAACAAATAGGCAAACGACGCAATCAAAGATATTGGTATCGTAATGATAATAATAAACGTAGCTCTCCAACGACCTAAAAATACCAGAACGACCAGCATTACGATAATAAAGGTAACAAAAACCGTTTCGACCAAACTGGCTATCGTATTTTCAATATTGGTAGAAGTATTTATTATAATATCCAATTTCACATCCGAAGGTAAATCTTCTTGTATCGTCGGCAAACGCTTCAAAACCGCATTAGATATTTCAACAGAGTTTGCTCCCGACTGTTTCTGAATAACGATCATTCCTCCTTGAGTACCGTTATTATATGCCTCTTGAGCTCTTTCCTTAACGCTATCTTCTATCCGAGCAACATCTTTTAAAAATACGGTTTTATTACCATAAGTACCAATGACTATATTTTCCATCTGCTTTGCATCGGTAAACTCGCCTTGTACCCGTAAAGAATATGTATTAGAACCGATATCGATACTTCCGCCCGGAGTATTCAGGTTCTCTTGAGCAATAATTCCCGAAATACCCTCTATCGTCAAATTATATGCCTCCAACTTTAAAGGATCGCAATACACTTGAATTTCTCGTTCCGGAGCACCCGTTATAGATACCGAACCTACGCCACCTATACGTTTCAATGGATTAGCAACTTTGTCATCCAAAATTTTATATAGTGCCGGCATACTCTCTTGAGCTGTAACCGAGAGTATTAAAATAGGAATATCATCTGTCCCGAACTTGAAAATAATCGGATTCTCGACATTATCAGGAAGTGAAGATTCGACGATATCCAGTTTGTCGCGTACATCATTGGTTGCAACATCGATATCTGTTCCATATTCAAATTCCAATGTTACAATAGACAAATTCTCTTTCGACTGAGATGTAATATGCTTCAAATCCGTCACGGTATTCAAGGTATTTTCCATGACTTTCGTTACGTTTGTCTCTATATCTGAAGCACTGGCCCCCGGATATGCCGTTATTACCATAATTGTATTGGTCTCTATATCCGGCAATAAATCTATCGATAATCTACTTAACGAAAAAAGCCCGATAATCACAATCGCCACAAAACAAAGTGCTGTCGTAATCGGCTTTTTTACTGCAGATGAATATAAACTCATAACTTATTTCTTTTATTAAAAAAGGTTCAAAAAGACTTATTGGTTATTATTACTTTCTACAGAAACCTCTGCTCCATTCGACAAGCGGCTCTGTCCGGCAACGACAACAAGATCACCGTCAGATACACCCGAAATAATTTCATATCGGTCATCCATCCGACGCCCTAACAAGACTTTATTATAAGAAACTTTTCCATCTTTATAAACATAAATATAACGGTCACCGGATCCGGCCTGTTTAATAATAGAAAGGTCTGGTGCAACAACATGATCTTGCGTACCAAAATTCATGGTAACACGAGCAAACATACCGGGTCGTACCCTTAAATCGCGATTCGGCAATTCGATCTCTACCGGGAATGTTCTCGTTTGCGGATCGATTGTCGGATAAATAAGGCTAACCTTTCCTTGAAATATTTCATCGCCATAAACATCGACTTTTATTTTAACGTCCATTCCTTTTTTTACCTGAGTATAAAAACTCTCCGAGACATTTACCAAAAGTTTCACCGGAGTCATTTGTTCAATAGTCACAACCGGATCGACTCCGACCATATCCCCATTATCATAGTTACGGGCAGTCACAATTCCATCGATAGGGCTTACCAATTGGGTATTCTCTTCTAAATTCTCATACGTAGTCTTTGCGACATCCAATTGCATCTTTTGCGCATCTAAACTTTGTTTTGAGGCACCTCCGACCTTATATAACTCAAGAGCACGATCATATTCCAATTGGATATTCTCCAATTGTGTTTTTGACTGCAAAAGATTTGTTTTATCCATTTGAGCAAGAATCTGCCCTTTATGTACATGATCTCCGACTTCCACCAAAATATCATTTATACGCAACGACATCGATGAAGATATGTTATTTACAACATCCGCTTCAACAGTCGCCGTAAATTCCTGAATCTGCTCTACGGCCTGTTTTTTTACGGCTTCAAGCCGAACAAGCGGTTTTTCATCAACTGTAATATTCTGTTTTTTTTCTCCTGTACAAGAGGACACTACCATACAAATGAGCAATGATATAATGCCTATCTCCTTATTTTTCATCATGTTCATTATATTTATTTTCTTTATTTTCTTGGAAATTTTAAACGATCAATCTTGGTGGCTTTGCATATAGCTGTTTAAATCGACATTGCCGGTAACCTGCTCCAAATCAGACTTAGCGGCCAAATAATCGTGTATGGCCTGATAATATGACAATTTTGCATTGGTAAGAGCAACATTAGCATCATTTACTTCAATAAAAGTAGCCGCACCGATCTCAAACTTCTTTTGCATAATCGAATATGCTTTTTCAGCTTGTATTACACCTTCTTTGTTCGAAGCTATTTGCTTAATCGATTTTTGAATGTTATCCATATACGATATGGTTTGCATTTGCAGGTTCTTGACCAGATCTTGTCGATTAAACTTCATTTGATTAACAGTTAGTTGAGCATCTTTTACTTTATAATAACGGCTTCCTCCCTGAAAAATTGGGATAGACAATGTCAATCCGACCATAGAATACGGATTCCAACGGAAATTTTTAAACATAGAACCGTTACTCATCGAATTCCAATTATACAATCCCGTTGCTGTCAACGTAGGATACCACGACATTTTTTGTACGGTCAATGCTTTTTTCAAATAATCGGCTTGCAAATCGAGTTGCCTTAAGTTTGTATTATTTTGCAAAGAGGTGTCTATATTCAATACCTGTTCATACATATCCTTTTCATAATCCGATAACTTATTGGCCGGAGCAATATCTATGTCCATGTCCATTCCCAAAAGAACTTTCAAATTTATTTTAGAGAGTTTTACACCATTCTCCGCTTGTAAAAGCCCCGGTTCTAAAGTTCGCACTTGAACTTCGGCACGCAGCACATCATACTCCGAAGCTACACCTTGGTTATACTTATTTCTGAAATCTTTTGCATTAAGACGGGCATTATCATAGCTTTCTTTCAATACTTGATAAGAATCTTCACTCATCATAATATTATAATATGCCTTCTTAACCTGATCGACTAAAGATAATCTTGAAGCTCGGGCACTTTCCAACGTTTGTTCGATATCAGCTTTCGACAATTGTATATTTTTCCAAAATGTAGGGGCAACAATCGGCAGCTGAAAATTAAATCCCAAAGAATATGAATTATCTTGTCCTACTTTCATGCCGTTATCCATACCCGGGATATCAACATCCATATACATAACTTGCTTTTTCAACGTCCGAGAATAATCTCCCGAAGCGGCTATTGTTGGAAGTAAATTTCCGATGGCACCTTTATAAGAATAATCTTTTCGGGTAATTTCTATGTCGGCAACCTTTATTGTCGGATTCTCACTTAAGGCTATTCTTATCGCCATATCCAAATCCAATGTCAAACATTGTGATTTCTCCTGAGCCTTAAGACCATTCTGCATCGAAAATATGAACACAAAAACCATCCCGGCTTGTTTTAAAAACAGATTTTTTTTCATACCTATTATATTCTAACGCATTTACTTTTGTGTATTTTCTACCCGGTTTATAAATTCATCGATAAACACAATACCTTTGGATGTTGCAATGCCTCGAATAAAATTCATAAAGATCGTCTCATAAATTTCAATCAATGAATATTGCGAAACGAATACCTCATCCGAATTAAAAAGGAAATCGAATTGAGCCATTAATAAAAATGAAGCGATCTGAGACTTTAAATCTTCACGAATCAACCCCTCTCGCTTACCTTGTTCCATCAATGATGCCATATACCCGGCCCGCTGGGCGCGATTATTTTCCAAGACACTGGCTATCGACGGATGATATCGTTTTATATCACTGAAGTAGTTCCTATTTATATGCTGCATTTTATGCCACGTCGACTGAAAAACTTTCAGTAAAAGATCTAAAGAATTTTCTGCCGTTTTATAAATTTCTCCGGCTTCGTCTTCCGTATCTTTATGGATATATAAAATAGTCTCCAACAACAATTGATCTTTATCTTTGAAATTTTCATAAAGAGTGCGTTTAGATATTCCCATTTGGCTTGCTATATAATCCATCGTTACAGACTTAATTCCATGTCTGGTGAACAAAATAGAAGCTTTATCTATGATCCGGACTCTTAAATCACTATTCATTCTTGGTTTTATCTTTGTTATTTCAGAACAAAGATAAAATGAAAACTTATAAAACAAACAAAGTTTTTTTGATAATAGACTTCAAACTATGGTTAATTAATGCAAACAAAACAGGTCTATTCATATACACATAATTTAACAATGTTATAGTTTGTATTTTTTATTTTCAGGACGAATATAAATTATTAGATTTGCATGGAAAATTTTGATAAATATTGAAATATTATTCATCTTACATTACATATATAATTTACAGCATATGTCAAAAGTAACAAAAGAAGCTGCCCTTCTGTATCATAGCCAGGGCAAACCGGGGAAAATAGAAGTTGTTCCCACCAAACCGTACAGCACTCAGATGGATTTATCTCTTGCATATTCTCCCGGCGTGGCCGAACCATGCCTTGAAATAGAGAAAAATTCTCAAAAAGCATACGAATACACTTCAAAAGGCAACTTAGTGGCTGTCATTTCAAACGGGACTGCGGTATTGGGATTGGGAGATATCGGAGCATTAGCCGGCAAACCCGTAATGGAAGGAAAAGGTCTTTTATTCAAAATATTTGCAGGTATCGATGTTTTCGATATTGAAATAAACGAAAAAGATCCCGAAAAATTCGTTCAAGCCGTAAAAGCTATTTCCCCGACATTCGGAGGAATCAATTTGGAAGACATAAAAGCTCCCGAATGTTTCGAAATAGAAAACCGATTGAAAGAAGAACTGTCTATTCCTGTCATGCATGACGACCAACACGGTACGGCTATCATATCGGGAGCCGGACTGCTGAATGCGCTCGAAATACAAAACAAAAAAATCGAAGATGTAAAAATCGTCGTTAATGGTGCCGGAGCATCGGCCAGTTCATGTACAAAACTGTATATGATGTTGGGCGCCAAAAAAGAAAATATCGTAATGGTTGATAGCCGTGGGGTAATCAACTATAAACGTACCGACTTGAATGAATCGAAAAAACAATTTATTACCAATCGCGACATCGATACATTAGAAGAGGCTATGCGAGGTGCAGATGTATTCCTCGGACTTTCAAAAGCGGATGTATTGACTGTCGACATGATTCGCTCGATGAACGAAAAGCCGATTGTTTTTGCATTGGCTAATCCGAATCCTGAAATCGCATACGAAAAAGCGAAATCTTCTCGCCCAGATTTAATATTCGCAACAGGACGTTCCGATTATCCGAACCAAATCAACAATGTACTCGGATTCCCTTATATTTTCAGAGGCGCCCTCGATGCAAGAGCAACTTGCATCAATGAAGCGATGAAATTAGCGGCAGTTTATGCTATTGCCGAATTGGCGAAAAAACCGGTTCCGGATGTTGTCAATGCAGCTTATAATCTGAAACGGATAAGCTTCGGTCCAGAATATATCATCCCGAAACCTCTCGATCCCCGATTGCTGACAACCGTTGCTCCGGCAGTAGCCAAAGCAGCTATCGAATCGGGTGTTGCAGAGCCGATAATTACCGATTGGGATGCCTATGAAAGCAAATTAAGAGCTCTGATGGGTTACGACAACAAGATGATAAGACGGTTTACAGAAATGGCTGTCCAGAATCCGAAACGAGTGGTATTTGCAGAAGCAAATCATGCAAATATGCTTTCGGCTGCGGTTACAGCCTACCAAGAAGGCATATGTTTCCCTATTCTGTTAGGAAATACAGACTATATCAATAGTATAGCCGAACAAAACGGATTGAACCTCGAAGGTCTTGAAATCGTAAATCTGAGAAGTGGAGAAGAGACTGAACGTCGTGAGAAATATGCAAAAATATTGGCAAAAAAACGTCAGCGAGAAGGTATCACTTTAGACGAAGCGCGAGAAAAAATGTTCGACCGCAACTATTTCGGAATGATGATGGTTGAAGTGGGTGATGCAGATGCATTCATTACCGGAACCTACACTAAATATACAGAAACCATACAAATAGCGAAAGATGTAATCGGCATTCGGGAAGGTCATAAACACTTTGGTGCTATGCACATCATGAATACCAAAAAAGGGACATACTTCCTTGCCGATACGTTAATCAACCGTCACCCCGATTCTGAAACATTAGTCGATATTGCTCGATTAGCTCGTCATGCGGTTAAATTCTTTGCACATGAACCGGTAATGGCAATGGTATCTTACTCTAACTTCGGTGCAGATAGTACCGGAAGTCCTGTTCAGGTACACGAAGCTGTCAGAAAAATGCAAGAAAATTACCCGGAACTGGCTATCGACGGAGAAATGCAGATCAACTTTGCGCTTAATACAGCCTTGCGAGATAAGACATTCCCGTTCAATAAACTGGCAGGAAAAGAGGTGAATACACTTATTTTCCCCAATCTAAGTTCTGCAAATTCGGCATACAAAATGTTATTGGAAATGGGATTGGCAGAGTCTATCGGACCGATTCAAATGGGGTTAAACAAACCTATACACTTTACAGATATCGAAAGCTCTTCACGAGACATTGTAAACTTGACAACAGTTGCTGTCTTGGATGCTATCGTACAAGAAGAGATCAGCAAATCGAAACAGAAACAAGAGTAAATCTTTTCGATTACAAAAAGGTCTTTTAACCGATTCTAAAAAGAGACGAACTCTTTTTTGACATAAAAATCCCCTTGGTTAACGTTAAAATAGTAACCAAGGGGATTTTTATATACTTGTAATAACAAGAATGCCCTCAAAAGTCAGGACAACTTTTGAGGGCATCTTATATCGTTCAACAACAGTCAATACCGATATTATATTTTATCACTATAATAAGCCTCCGGCAATTTTCTACAATTATATTGAGAAGCCATAATTTCGCCATACGCTCCGGCCGAACGAATAGCCAACAAATCACCCCGAACGGTTTTATTTAACGAAACCATTTTACCGAAGCAATCCGATGACTCACAAATAGGTCCGACAACGTCATACTCTTCGGTCGGCAGATCAGAAGTAATATTCTCTATCTTGTGATAAGCTTGGTATAAAGCCGGGCGTATTAAGTCTGTCATTCCGGCATCAGCAATCACAAATTTTTTATTGACACCTTCTTTGACATATAAAACTTTTGTAATCAGAGAGCCACACTGACAAACGACCGAACGTCCCAACTCAAAATGCAACTCTTGTTTAGGCCGTAATTTAAGATGTTTATGAAAAACATCAAAATAGCTTTTAAAATCCGGAATAGATTGTTTATCGGGTTCTTCATAATTAACGCCCAAACCACCACCGACATTTATCGAATCGACAATCAACATTCGTTGATACAAATGTTCCTGTATTTCATTAATTCGGATACAAAGGCCCTTAAATGAATCCATATCTGTAATTTGCGAACCGATATGGAAATGTAATCCGATAAGCTGTACATTTTTCAATGTTTGCAAATGATCGAGTACCGAATCAAGATGCACCAAACTGATACCGAATTTGTTCTCGTTCAATCCCGTAGTAATATAATGATGTGTATGTGCATCTATATTAGGATTTATACGCAAAGCTATCGAAGCGGTTTTCCCATATAAAGCAGCCAACTCATTAATGTTGTCCAGCTCAGGAATCGATTCTACGTTAAAACAATATATATCGGATTCTAATCCCAATTTTATTTCCCAATCGGCTTTACCGACACCGGCAAAAACGATTTCTTTTGCTGGGAAACCGGCTTTCAGTGCAGCTTTTATTTCCCCTCCGCTTACACAATCCGCCCCCAATCCATTTTCTCTAATAATAGAAAGTATTCGATCATTTGCATTTGCCTTTATCGCATAATGAACATGATAATTTGAATACTGAATTGTTTCCTGTTTTATTTTATTCAATGTTTCTCTCAACAATGAAGTATCATAATAATAAAAAGGAGTTTCTATATTTTTGAATTTATCGATTGGGAAAAGACCTTTCATATATTTTTATTTAATTACGTTTGTCGTTTAAAAAAAACACGGACTACTTTTTTCTAATAAAATAGCCCGTGCCCTTTGTTTATTTTATTTTGTGTCGAACAAATATTTACTCAACGATTGCAGCGCGGCCGTTTTATCCTTAGACTTTATCAAAAACGAAATATTATAATTACTTCCGCCATATGATACCATTCTCACCGGAATATCTTTCATCGCTTGCATCGTATTCGACTCAAACCCGATATTATTCCATTCCAAATCTCCCACAACGCAGATAATAACCATATCTTCATCGACCGTGACAGTTCCGAATTTTTTCAGATCATCCAAAATTTCTGTCAGATGTTTTGTATTGTCTATCGTTACAGAAACTCCAACCTCAGAGGTTGTTATCATATCGATAGAAGTCTGGTAGCTTTCAAAAATTTCAAAGACTTTACGTAAAAATCCATATGCCAAAAGCATACGTCCCGATTTTATCTTAATAGCCGTGATACCGTCTTTGGCGGCTACCGCTTTTATCTTCCCGGGTTCGGATTGATTGTAGATTAAAGTTCCCGGAGCATCGGGTTCCATCGTATTCAACAAACGGACAGGGATATTATTAAGTTTAGCCGGAAGGATACATGTCGGATGCAATATTTTAGCACCGAAATAAGCCAACTCTGCAGCCTCTTCAAAATTCAAATATCTGACCGGTGATGTATTCTGGACAAAACGAGGATCATTGTTATGCATACCGTCTATATCTGTCCATATTTGTATTTCATCTGCTTGAATGGCAGCACCGACCAATGATGCAGAATAATCGCTTCCTCCTCTTTGCAAATTATCTATCTCACCATAAGCATTCCGGCAAATATAGCCTTGTGTTATATAAATAGGAGCATCCGGATTTATCGATAACAAATCTTTTAGCTTCGTTTTTATATACACCGGGTCCGGTTCTGCATTTTTATCGGTTCGCATATAGTCCAAAGCCGGGATCAATACAGATTTTACGCCAGTCTCATTCAGATATAAATTTACCATAGCCGTTGACATCAACTCTCCTTGAGCTAAAATTACTTTTTCCTCAAAAAGAGTAAAGAGGTCTTTCGTAAAAGAACGGATATAATCAAAATGAGATTTTATAATTTCAGTAGCTTTCTGTTTATACTCACTTGTACTGTATAACTCATCAATAACCTGCATGTATTTACGTTCAAGGCTATTAATGACTTCGTTAGCACCATCCGGATTTTTCTTGTATAAATAATCCGAGATTTCCACGAGTGTATTTGTTGTCCCGGACATAGCAGACAAAACAACGATTTTCTGCTCACCGTCACAAATCAATTTGGCAACATCTTTCATTCTTTGTGCTGAACCGACAGAAGTTCCACCAAACTTTAAAACTTTCATTTTTTATTTCTACAATTAATGGTTCTATTATTAAATACCTATATTTTCAACGACTTACATATTCTATAGTCGAAATGCAAAGATACGATTTTATTTGTAATAAGCAATTCTTTATCAGAGTGTGACTTCTGACAAACTCTTATTTTCGCATTTTAACAACCGCCCGGGAAATTCTTCAACTAACCGATGATTATGAGTAGTCATGATAACTGCTGTTCCGGTTTTACAAATCGAGTGCAACAACGAGACAATCTGTTGTCCGGTCTGAGGGTCGAGATTTCCAGTCGGTTCATCTGCCAAAATAATCTGCGGAGAATTTAACAACGCTCTGGCAATCACAATCCGTTGCTGCTCTCCACCGGATAATTCATGCGGCATTTTGTAGGCTTTGTTCTGCATGCCTACTTGTTGTAAAACCTGCTCTACCCGATCGGCTATCTCTACTTTGTTTTTCCATCCGGTCGCCTGAAGGACAAAATTAAGATTGTCTTTTACCGATCGGTCTGTCAGTAATTGAAAATCTTGAAATACAATTCCGATCTTTCTTCTCAATTGAGGAATATCTTTTCTCCGGAGCGATTTCAAATTAAATCCAAGTACTGTCGCATCCCCTTCGATCACAGGAATTTCGGCATACATTGTTTTCAGCAAACTGCTCTTCCCGGTCCCTACACGGCCGATAAAATATACAAATTCACCAGCATATAATTTGAAATTCACGTCTTTCAAAACAACGAGTTCTTTACGGCAAACTTCAACATGATCATATTGCACTAATAACCCATCTTCCATAGACTTCTATTCTTTATGCCTTTTTTTCAATTCTCTGGCGAGGTCTTCAAATCTATACCCTTTTGAGGTCAATAATACTATCAAGTGATAGATCAGATCAGACGCTTCATAAATAAGTCTGTCATCGGTTCCGTTCGTTGCTTCTATTACCGTTTCGACTGCTTCTTCACCCACTTTCTGAGCCATCCGGTTTATTCCTTTTTTAAACAAAGAGGTCGTATATGATCCCTCCGGCATCTCTTTTTTGCGGCGATCTATAAAATCTTGAAGATATTTGATAAACATAATATCCTCTTGATTTTTTTCATCGAAACAGGTATCGCTTCCTGTGTGGCAAACGGGTCCTGCCGGACGCACCTTGATAAGTAACGTATCCTTATCGCAGTCTTCTTTTATTGAATCGACCCATAAAAAGTTACCGCTCTCTTCACCTTTTGTCCACAAACGATTTTTAGTACGGCTAAAAAAGGTTACTTTACCCAGCTCTTTCGTTTTTGCCAATGCTTCTTCGTTCATAAAGCCCAGCATCAAAACCTTAGAGGTATAACTGTCCTGTATGATTGCAGGCACCAACCCTCCCATTTTTGCAAAATCTATATTCATTGTATTACGATATTTTTCTTACACAAATATTTTCTCGATCTAAATAATCTTTCAATTCAGAAATAGATATTTCACCAAAATGAAATACACTTGCGGCAAGAGCGGCATCAGCTTTTCCTATCAGAAAAGCATCTTTAAAATGTTCTTTTTTGCCGGCGCCTCCGGATGCTATTACCGGAATATTCAATTCTGAATTTAATTTTGCCAATGCTTCATTGGCATATCCGTCTTTCACCCCGTCATGCGTCATACTGGTAAATAAAATTTCTCCGGCACCCCTTTCCTGTGCTTCTTTTGCCCAAGAAAAAAGTTCCCTGTCAGTAGCGACTCTTCCTCCATTTAAGTAGCAACGCCACAATTTATTGTCAAAGTTAGCATCTATTGCGACAACACATACTTGTGATCCGAAATTTTTTGCGATTTCTTCAATTAATTGTGGATTTTTCAACGCCGATGAGTTTATAGACACTTTATCGGCTCCGGCATTCAGCAAACGATCGACATCTTTCATTTCATTTATTCCTCCACCGACCGTAAACGGAATAGAAACTTGAGCTGCAACTTTTTTGACAATCTCAGTAAATGTCTTACGTCCTTCATATGAAGCGGTTATATCTAAATATACCAACTCATCCGCACCTTGCTGGCTATAAGCCTTTCCCAATTCAACCGGATCTCCGGCATCTCTGAAGTTTACAAAATTCACTCCTTTTACGGTTTTACCGTCTTTTACATCTAAGCATGGAATTATTCGCTTCGCCAACATACCTACCTATTCTTTTATAAAAAACGCAACAATTCTTTCAAGGTTATGCGACCTTCGTACAGAGCTTTTCCGAATATGACAGCCGGAATTCCGGCCAACTCTAATTTTTCGATATCGTCTACCGATGCCACACCGCCACTGGCGATCAAATATACATCAGGAATTTGTGCAATTATTTTTTTGTACAAATCGACAGAAGGTCCTTGCAACATTCCGTCTTTGCTTATATCCGTAGCAATCACTTTACGCACGCCCGATTTTACAAATGAGTCGATAAAAGGTATTAGTTCTTTATCTGAGGATTCGAGCCATCCGCCTACTGCGACTTTCCCATCTTTGGCATCTGCTCCCAAGATGATCTTTTCATATCCGAATTTATCAAGCCACGATAAAAATATTTCAGGATTTTTTACGGCAATACTGCCTCCTGTTACCATCTGTGCCCCCGAATCGAACGCAATCTCCAAATCTCCGTCAGACTTGATTCCCCCGCCGAAATCGATGATCAAAGAAGTTCTGGATGCTATGCGTTCCAAGGCTTTATAGTTTACGATATGGTGAGCTTTTGCGCCATCCAAGTCTACGACATGCAATCGTCTTATTCCATGATCTTGAAATTCTTTTGCTACTTCCAACGGATCATGATTATAAGTCGTCATGCGTTTATAATCGCCTTGCGATAAGCGCACACATTTACCGTCTATTATATCTATGGCCGGTATTAATTCGATCATATCATTTTTTATTTTATAGTTATAAAGACAAGAAATGGTTCAATATATCTTCACCGATAGCTCCGCTCTTCTCTATATGGAATTGAGTAGCATAAAAATTATCTTTATGCAAGGCTGCGCTGAAAGGCAAAATATATTCTGTCTCGGCAGTAGTATAGCGACATACCGGTACATAGTAGCTATGTACAAAATATACATATTGATTCTCTATGTTCTTCGGGAACATACACGGGTCGATATTTTTTACCGTATTCCATCCCATATGCGGTATTTTATATGCTGTTCCTTCTGCTCTAAATCGCTTTACATCGACATCAAATATATTCAGGCAATCGGCATCACCTTCCTCTGAATGCCGACACATCAACTGCATACCGATGCAAATACCCAATACAGGCTGTTTCAAATTCTTTATTAAAGAATCGAGATTGTTTTCTCTTAAATATCGCATTGTAGAAGCCGCCTCACCTACTCCCGGAAATATTACCTTATCAGCAGACATCAAAATCTCTTTATTGTCTGTTACCTCAGCCTCTATTCCGACTCGTCTCAGCGCACAATCCACCGAATAAATATTGCCGGCATTATACTTAATAATCGCAACGTTCATTTCACCTTAATTGAAAACTACGGTTTTATTACGATAAGTCAATATTTTTCGATCGATATGCTTTTCTACGGCCCGGGATAATACGATTTTTTCCAAATCTTGTCCTTTATAAACCAAATCGGCAATAGAATCTTTATGAGAAATACGAACAATATCCTGCTCTATAATAGGCCCTGCATCCAAATCGGTCGTCACATAATGGCTTGTCGCTCCAATCAACTTCACCCCCCGTTCGAAAGCTGCATGATAGGGTTTAGCCCCCATAAATGCCGGAAGGAAAGAGTGATGAATATTTATAATCTTATCGGGATAATGCTTTATGAAATCGGAAGAAACAACCTGCATATAACGAGCCAATACAATGAAATCGATATCATATTTTTTCAACAACTCCAATTCTTTGGCTTCTTGTTCGGCCTTATTCTCTTTATTGACCGGAAATATATGATAATCGATATCAAATCTTTTAGCTACACTTTCCAAATCGGGATGATTACTGATAATCACCGGTATTTCGACATTCCATTCTCCTGCGGTATATCGAGCCAATATATCGTATAAACAGTGAGACATCTTCGATACAAATATCGCCATACGCGGTTTACGGTCGTTAAAATAAAGATTAAAACTCATATCATACTTCTGTCCGTATAATGTATTGAAATAATCTTCTATTTTATTTTGAGGGATAATAAAGTTTGTCAAATCCCATTCTACCCGCATAAAAAAGACATGGTTCTCTCGATCTACGTATTGATCGAGATACAAGATATTTCCGCCATTTACATTAATAAAGTCTGTTACTACAGCCAAGATTCCGGGCTGGTCAGGACAATGCATAAGCAATATTGCATTTGTACTGCTATTTTTTTGTTTTGACATATCTTATCTATTTTGGAGTGCAAATATAACAAAATAAAAGATAATAATCCTATTCTTCTACAAATTTGAATAAAAATAATCTTGCAAAATAGCTTTTTGCAAGAGAGAAAATAAAATTAGAATTTGACAGGGCCTATCTGATTCATCAAGAACAAAATCTTACTTTTTCTTCTCTGCATATAAGAAGAGGGTGCTGCCGAATTGTAACGAATGGGATTAGGCAACGATGCTGCAATCAAGGCACACTGTGACCGGGTGAGTTTTCGGGCTGTCGTATTAAAATGATGTTTGGCAACAGCTTCCGCTCCATATATGTTTTTTCCCATCTCAATCGAGTTGAGATATACTTCCATAATACGCTGCTTTCCCCATAATTGCTCTATCAAAAATGTAAAATAGACTTCGAATCCTTTCCGTATAAAAGAATGTCCGGGCCATAAAAAAACATTTTTTGCAGTCTGCTGGGATATCGTGCTTGCCCCTCGCGGTCTTTTACGAGTCTTATTTTCTTCTATCGCTTTTTTTATTTGCTGAAAGTCAAATCCCGAATGTTGCAAGAAAAGATTATCTTCTGAGGCGACAACAGCTTGTGGCAACCAATGGCTCATGTCATCCAAAGAGACCCAACGGTGATATAAATGGGGCTTTTTCCCGTCTATCATATCTTGTGTACATCGAATCAACATAAGCGGGGTTATGTATACCGGCACAAAACGGTATATCAGAACCGCAAGAATTGTCGAGACAAAGAAGAATATAAAAATATTTCGGATAATCCGCCAAAAACGTTTCATTTTATAAATATTTGCATTTCACCTGCAAACGTAAAATATTTTTTTTGATTAAAAAAACAGAAAGCCGGGCAATCCTATATTGTCCGGCTTTCTAATAAATTATCGTCCTATGTTATTTTACAATCGATACGGTAAGCGGTTCGCTCTTTATCGAAGCCATTTTATCGATATAAGCATTCCAATCGTCTATTGTATCAAAGCCATATTTGCTCCATCCGGCGCCCCAATAATAAACCAATTCCGAACCGGGAGCATAATCGGCAATAGCCAAAACATGTCCGTCGGCTCCGCCTCTTTCTTCATTCTTTTCTTTTTCTCCGAAATAAACAGCTTTTGCATCTTTTGCTGTCGGCAATATTGCACCGACAAAGATTGTTCCGTTATTGTTATTCGGGTTATCGGTCGGATCGGCATAAGTAATATAGCCTTTTTCAGCAGATGCTGCATATTTTGCAGATGCTTCAGGATCATGCAATACGATACCGGCAACCACAGGTGTTGTTTCTTTCAGATTATCATATACGACTACGGTCTTGTTCAGTTGAGAACCGGCATCCAATGAAATCAAACGGGTTTCGATAATAGAGTCTCCGTTTACGATCAACGGGTTATAAGTCAATTTTACAGAAAAACGCAAAGGTCCATTATCCAATATTTCAAATGTCTTATAGCAATAAGGATAAATAATCGTGTCATTTACCATCAATGCAGCAGTACCTCCACCCAAAGTAGGTCCTACTTTGTAACAATCCAATCCGTTTCCATGATCTACATGGTAAGATACCGATTTATATAATTCATCAGCAGCTTTAGGGTCAGTCTTTTTCAACTCATCTATGCGAGCTTTTGTTTCAGGATTCAGTTCACCTTCATAACGTTTTTCAACGACAGGTTCCGATACAGATTTTACCCAAACATCATAACCGAAAGCTCTCTCTCCGGTAGCTTGAAGTGCAGGTCCGTAAGTACGGAAAGCAATCTTATCATTTTCCCATGCAATATCGTCTACACGTTCGGGATATTGTCTTCCGCAAGCCAACGTATCATATGCTTCGGGAACACCGGCTTGTATCGTGTATTCAACGGCAGAATTAGCTTTCACGGTTACAGGAAATATCAACTTTCCATCATAAGTCAATTGGTAAGGAAGTTGTCCTCCTTGTGCGTCTACAATGATAAATTGTGCTGTATCAGGTAATGCGAGTTCATCAATAGAAATTTCGACAATTTCATTTTCACGGTCGATCGCAGAATCATTCTTTACCGAAATCTTGATATTCTTTCCATTGTTGCAAGAAAATCCGAAAACGGCAATCAATAGCAATAAAAATAATTTTTTCATATCTCTATTATTGGTTATTTATAATACACAATAACCCTCTGCCTCAATTTTAAGGCAGAGGGTATATCTAAAATCATCTCTCGATTTTATTGAGGTTGTTTTCCGATATATGCCAAAATACCTCCATCAACATAAAGGATATGACCGTTAACAAAATTAGATGCATCCGATGCCAAAAATACAGCCGGGCCCATCAAATCTTCGGGAGTTCCCCAACGTGCAGCCGGAGTTTTAGCTACAATAAACGAATCGAACGGATGTCTTGATCCATCGGGTTGTTTTTCACGCAATGGTGCAGTCTGAGGAGTTGCAATATATCCCGGACCGATACCGTTACATTGGATGTTGTATTCGCCATATTCTGAAGCAATATTCTTGGTCAACATTTTAAGACCACCTTTTGCAGCAGCATAAGCCGATACGGTTTCACGACCCAATTCGCTCATCATCGAACAAATGTTTATAATTTTTCCGTGTCCTTTTTTTATCATAGAAGGTATAACAGCCTTAGAAACGATAAACGGACCATTCAAATCAATATCGATTACCTGACGGAAATCGGCTGCCGACATTTCATGCATAGGTATACGTTTGATAATACCTGCATTATTTACCAAGATATCGATAACACCGACTTCTTTTTCTATTTGAGCAACCAACGCTTTTACCTGTTCTTCGTTTGTTACATCACAAACATAGCCGTGTGCTTTAATTCCTTCTGCTTCATAAGCAGCCAATCCTTTTTCTACCAATTCGGGTTTAATGTCGTTGAAAACGATTTTTGCACCGGCTTCGGCAAATGCCGTAGCTAAAGCGAAACCAATACCGTAAGAAGCACCTGTTACAAGTGCAACCTTACCTTCCAATGAGAAATTTACCATATTTTATAAAGTTAGTGTGTTTAAATTCTTATTTAAGATCTGTGTTTTTATAGAAGTCTTGATCTCCATAATCCAGATTTTCTCCACCCATTCCCCAAATAAAGGTGTAGTTGCTGGTTGCAGCAGCCGAATGTATCGACCATTCAGGAGATAAAACTGCTTCATCACCCTTCATCCAGATGTGACGGGTTTCGGTTGGTTCTCCCATAAAGTGACAAACAGCATTTCCTTCCGGAACTTCAAAATAGAAATAGGCTTCCATTCGACGACTATGAGTATGGGCAGGCATTGTATTCCATACGCTTCCCGGTTGCAATTCGGTCATACCCATTTGCAATTGACAAGTTTCCAAAACTTGAGTTACCAACATTTTGTTGATATTCCGATAATTAGAGCCTTCTAATGATCCCATTTCGGCAACTACGGCATCGGCTTTTGTCACCTTCTTGTCGGGATAGGTCTTATGCGCGGGAGCTGAATTGAAATAGAATTTGGCCGGATTTTTATCATCCAGACTTTCAAAAGTTACCGTACGTTCTCCGGCGCCAAGATAAAGAGCTTCTTTGTAATTCAGGTCAAAAGTCTTGTCTCCGACTTTTACACAACCGGGACCGCCAACGTTAAAAATTCCGAGCTCACGACGAGAAAGAAAATGGGGAGCTTTTAATGGATCTATCGCTTCTAATGTCAATACTTCTCCGACAGGTTTGGCGCCTCCGACGATCAGACGATCATACATGGAGTAAACCATATTTACTTCATTATTTACAAACAAGTTTTGAATCAAAAAATCTTCGCGCAAACGAGCCGTATCGTAACTTTTTGCATCCCGAGGGTTGCTTGCGTAGCGAAGTTCATAATTTGTTTTCATAGCCTTTTAATTTATATATCTGATTATTAGATTATTATAAATACTTTTACACCCTCTAACGCTTTACCTTTCCGGTAAGCTGTGTAATCGATTGCACAAATATATAAAAAAATAATTTTCAAACAATGACTTAAGCGATTTTTTTTTATTTATCACGTTTTTTAATCGATGATTCTCTTATTATCAAAGAGGGTTGCAATACTTTATCGGCCCATTCTCTATCTTCAAGATCAACCGACAATTCTTCCAACAAGACTTCTGCAACAGTCTCACCCATTTTTTTATTGACTTGATCGACAGAACTTAATGGCGGGTCGACAAAAGAATCAAAAGGCTCGTTGGCAAATCCGACAATTGCAACATCTTCGGGAATTTGCACTCCGTTTTTTCTTAAAACATGCATTACGCCCATAGCCGAATAGTCTCCGGCGCAAAAAATAGCATCGGGACGATCTGCCAATTCAAGGATTTTTTCTCCGGCTTTTTCTCCAGTCGCCAAGGTTATACTGTTTTCATAGATTAAAGAAGGATTTATAGAAATACCTGCATCTTTTAAGGCTTGAAGATAACCCTCTTGACGATCTTTGTAAACACTGATCGTTTGTGGACCGGCCAAATGAGCAATACGGGTGCAACCTTGATCGATAAGATGCCTAACGGCATTATATGCTGCTATACGATTATCGATCCTGACACAACTGCTTTTCTTTTCCAACGGAACCCGGTCAAAAAAGACGACAGGCACTCCCCTATTGATTGCAGCATCGAAATGTTTATAGTCTATTGTTTCTGAAGCAAGCGATACGGCCAATCCATCAATTTTTTTGGCAAGCATCGTTTTTACAATATTTTTCTCCTCTTCCCAATGTTCGTTCGATTGGGAAACCAATACACTATAACCGGCAGCGTGAGCAACGCTCTCAATACCTCCGATCACAGAAGCAAAAAAATGGCGGTCGATTCGTGGAACGATAACTCCGATCACAGAACCTTTTCCTGTCCTTAAATGGTGTGCAATCGGGTCGGGATGATAGTTCATTTTTTCGGCAAGTTCCAACACGGCCTTTTTCATTTTATCGCTAATTCTCGGATGATTTTGCAAAGCTCGCGAAACAGTTGAAGCCGAAGTATTCAACTCTTTTGCCAAATCATATATCGTAACTTTCTGCAACGGATTCATGCTTTTTCTTTCTTTACAAATTTAGTTCCTACCCAACGCTTTTTTTCGATATAGCTTTCCATTATCAATCCGCACCGCTCAGCCTCTTCACATATAACCGGAATATCTTCTTTGTAAAATCCACTCATATAAAGCTCCGAATTTTCACTCATACAAGATGCATAAGTTTTCATATTTTCCAACAAGATATTGCGGTTTATATTTGCCAAGATAATATCGTATTTATTTCCGACGATTCGCTCCGAACCGCCTAACAAAACCTCGATATTCGAAATATGATTTAATGATACATTTTCACAAGCATTTTTATAGGCCCACTCATCAATATCGACTGCTGTAACTGATTTTGCACCTCGCAAACTCGCCAATATCGCTAATATGGCCGTTCCACATCCCATATCCAAAACGGTCTTACCAACAAACGACGTTTCGAGCATCATTTCCATCATCGAACTTGTTGTCTCATGATGTCCTGTTCCAAACGACATCTTGGGATCTATCAAAATATCGTATTCTACTTTGGGAATATCCGTATGAAAAGAGCTGTGTACAACACATCTATCCTTAATCAAAATGGGCGTAAAATAATTCTTTTCCCACTCTTCATTCCAATTACGATCGGGGATTTCCGATATTGTATAATCGATTGCACAATCAACCGGAATTAAAGCGAACTGTTGTTTCATCAAACGTTCGTCAAACAACGGCTGTTGTATATATGCCAACAGTCCGTTTTCAAAAGGCATAAAACTTTCGAATCCGATTTCACCTAAAAAAGCTGAGAGCAAATCGGTACATACATCCGTGCAAGGGGTAAGCGTTATTTTAACTTCAATATAATTCATAACTTTAAACTCTACAAGATGAGATCAACCCTTCATTTTTTCCAACAAACGGGGATATGTGACATTTTTTACATGTGCATATTCGGGATATAATTGCAAAACCCTTCGATACATCTTCTGGGCTTCTGCATAATTTTCTTGTTTTTCTTCTACCACTCCGATCGTCACCATTACCTGAACATACATCCAATTATTCTTTTTCAATTCAGGATTTGCATCCATAATCTGCAAGGCTTTTTTATAACCTTGAAGCGATTTTTCGGTATCTCCGCCAAAAATATCCGGCATATAAAACAATATATTCGAATATAGAATATTTACATACGGATCGTCTGGGCCTTTAGCTATGGCCTGCTTGGCTTTATTCATCATGCCTTTTGCCAAAGTTGTTGCTTTCAAGGGAGAAAGGGCTATCTGAAAGCCTGTCAGATTGGCCATAAGCCCAAGTAAAACAGGATTATTCGGAGCTGTCTTGTATAACTGTGCCGCAAGTTTATTGGCTTTTTGCAGATTTTCCGAAGCTTGTTTCTTCTGACCGGCATCCATCAAATGTCCAACCAAACCATAATAATATGTCAAAATCTCTATCTGCCCCTCTTCATTCTGCATTTTAGGGTCTGAAGTCATCTTATTGATCAACCATGTCCATTGGGTCATTTTTCCGTTCAGGAACAAATTGAACGCCGTAGCCTTATAATTGATTTGTTGTGCTTCGATATTGCATAGAGCACATATAAATAGAGTAACAACAAAAAAAATTCGTTTCATCTTCAATTAACTAAAAGATTTTATCACCGTGCAAAGATAGTCTTATTATTCAAATTATTTCAGGAGTTTTCTTAATTTATTCATCCAAGCAGTTCTATCCAGATCTTCCCGAAAATCACATTTGTCAACACTACAAATCAGCTATCATCCCTCATAAAATATGTAATTATGTACTATAAAAAACAAATATCCAATGAATAAAGTTTTCCGATTATAGATAGATTAACGATTACAAAAAAGGTGTTGCCTGCAATACGGGCAACACCTTTCGTTATATTATATAGTATTTTATTATTTGGCAACTGCAACTGCAATATACACATACTGTTCCAAATCATTCTGGAATGCAGATAACTGAAGATTCATTTGACCGTCTTTAATCGTACCCTCAATCTTATTTACATCAGCAAAAAAACCGCTCATGATAGGTACAGACCAAGTTTTACTTGTAGAGTTAATCACTAAAGATCCATCTGCGGCCGTTACCGGTACACCCGGTACAGAAAGAGTCATACGATCTGCATTCGGATCTGATCCATTCGTCAAATCCAAATCCTTAATTGTCAAATCAATGCTTGCTGCCTCATTAGAAGTAAGTTCCACATTCAAGTTCTGAGTTACTTCGATATCTGCTGTTTCAGGCAATTCGTTCCAACTACCAATAGCATCGCCCAAAATATATATCGATATTTTTCCTTGAGTATAAGAGCCTGTTTCTTTCGCAATAGTTTCTGCAGTCTTATCTACATCTTTATCATCATCTTTATCACATGCTGTCATAAATGTTGTAGCAAATAGAGCTATAAACAAATAGAATAAATTTTTTTTCATACTTACGTTTACTTTTTTTAGTCTTACATTAATTAAACCTGATTTTAAAAACTGACCACAAATATAGAAGCATTATAGCATTTTTCCAAAAAAAATCTTATTTATCTACAACTTCAATATTTTAACCTACATCAACGAAACAGCGTTTTTATTTTACGAATAATCTTCAATCCGATCATAAAACCATCGAATATAGCAAACCCGGTCGTTATTTTTTTTATTAACGATGTATTCACCGCATTAAAAGTAAAAGGTTCGGTCAACGTATTGTAAGTTTTGATAATCTTACCTCGTTGATCATCGACCCGTTTCCGAAGTTCGCGTTTACGGATCGACAAATCTTCCAATGTCATTTTCCTTTCCCGAGTATTCATATATTCTTTAAAAACAATTTGTATAAAAATCGAACTATCGGATTGATTATAAGCTGTTTTTTCAATAGTATAACAATGGCCAATATCAATAAACAAATGCCGCTAATAATCACAAAAGCGCCTATCATACCGATAATCGGTTCAAGTAAATAAGCTAAAGCAAAAAGTAAATAAAATAGAGCTCCTCCACTAAGAATAATAGCTATCAACAAAACAATAAATGCCGAAATAAGAATAGTAAGTTTCTCAACACTTTCTACCTTTAACAAATCTCTTTGTAAGCCAAAATATTCTTTGATTTCAGAAATCAATTGATGTATAGATGTTGGTTTATAGTCATTGTTTGTCATAAAATACAGACATTACAGGACAAGTATGATCTTATGCATACCATACTTGTCCTAAAAGTTCTTTTACTCTTTATTATCCGAAGTCAATTCTGTGGTAATCTGATCCACCAATTCATCCATTTCTTGATGGTTCAATTTAATTCCTTTTTCACGAAGAAGTTGACAAATACGTTTACGGGTATCTACACCCTTTTCCGGAGCAAACAATACACCCAATGCGGCACCAACGGCTGCACCACCCAAGAAAGCGAACAATACTGATAAATTTTTCATAATCATTTATTTTTAGTGCTATTACAAAGTTAACAAAAAACAGATGTCTTTTATTTTTTCAACACTAAATATTCTCTCTTTTTTTCAATTATTTTATTTTTCTACCGTTAAATACCCAAAGAGAAAAAAATATCTATAATGTATCTGAAAGAGATAAACCTTTTTTTTACATCCGTTTTTAAGTATTATCTTTGCAGGTCGATTTTGATTTGACCAGCGAACATGAGCGATAATTCAATATTTGTAAAAGGAGCTCGGGTAAATAATCTCAAAAATATAGATATAGAGATTCCCCGAAACAAGCTAATTGTTATAACAGGACTTTCTGGATCTGGAAAATCCTCTCTGGCATTTGACACGCTGTATGCCGAAGGGCAACGGCGATATGTCGAAAGCTTGTCGGCCTATGCCCGACAATTTTTGGGCCGCATGAGCAAACCTGAATGTGATTTCATAAAAGGTATTCCTCCGGCAATCGCAATAGAGCAGAAAGTAAATACCCGAAATCCGAGGTCTACGGTCGGTACTTCTACTGAGATATATGACTATTTACGACTATTGTATGCCCGCATCGGAAAAACAATTTCTCCGATATCAGGGAAAGAGGTCAAGAAACATCAGGTCGAGGATATTATTCAATGTATGCTGAATTATCCCGAAGGGACTCGCTTTTCGGTGCTCACTACCTTGCATATTTCTGAAGGGCGATCGCTAAAAACACAACTCGAAATATTATTAAAAGAGGGATATAATCGTGTAGAATATCAAGAAAAAACCATCCGCATCGAAGATCTAATCGATGCAACAGATATAGACAATACGGCTCTTTTTCTAATAATCGACCGAATGGTCGTTTCTTCCGAAAAAAATACAATCAGTCGTTTGGCCGATTCTGCCGAAACCGCATTTTTCGAAGGACGAGGAGAATGTATGCTTAAATTTTATACCGAGAAAGGGATTGAAAAACATACATTTTCTAAACGGTTCGAAGCTGACGGAATTGTATTCGAGGAACCCAATGATCTCATGTTCAGTTTTAACAGTCCCGTAGGGGCATGTCCTACTTGCGAAGGGTTTGGCAAAGTTATCGGTATAGACGAGAATCTGGTTATCCCCAATAAAGCGCTATCGGTGTTTGATGATGCTGTCATGTGCTGGAAAGGAGAAAAAATGAGTGAATGGAAAAAAGAGCTGATCCGCGCAGCAGAAGAGTCTCATTTTCCCATACACCGCCCCTACTATCAACTGACAGAACAGGAAAAAGAGTTACTATGGAATGGGAACCACCTTTTCGGAGGCATTCGCGATTTCTTCAAAATGCTTGAAGAAAACCAATACAAAATTCAATACAGAGTCATGCTTGCCCGATATAGAGGCAAAACGATCTGTCCCGATTGCAAAGGCGGACGCTTGAAACCGCAAGCGCAATATGTAAAAATCGGAGGAAAATCGATTTCTGAATTAACAAGCCTTCCGATTACCGATTTGAAAAGTTTTTTCGACACGTTATCTCTGGACGAGCATGATGCTATTGTAGCCAAAAGATTACTGACCGAAATCAAAAACAGAATCGGATTTTTAGTAAATGTCGGATTAGGCTATCTGACTTTAAACAGACTCTCATCTACACTCTCAGGAGGAGAAAGTCAGCGAATCAATCTCGCAACGTCTTTGGGTAGCAGTTTAGTAGGGTCCTTGTATATTCTGGACGAACCCAGTATCGGGCTACATTCTCGCGATACGGCTCTGCTGATAAAAGTATTGAGAGAACTGCAAAATTTGGGTAATACCGTAATTGTCGTAGAACATGACGAAGAAATAATTCGTGCAGCCGACTACATTATCGATATCGGACCTAAAGCCGGACGTTTAGGTGGTGAGGTTGTCTATCAAGGGGATTTATCAAGACTTGAAAAAGCAACAAAAAGTTATACGGTACGTTATCTTACCGGAGAGGAAAAAATAGAAACTCCTGCATACCGAAGGAAATGGAACAGCTATATCAAAGTAGAAGGGGCCGCCCATAACAATTTGAAAGGAGTTGATGCGATATTTCCTCTACATGTAATGACTGTCGTTACCGGAGTCAGCGGATCAGGAAAGTCGTCATTGGTCAGAGATGTTTTTTTCAAATCTCTCTCCAGATTTTATGAAGAAGACGGAGAATTACCGGGCACCTTCAACCGATTATCGGGAGATATGCACATGGTCAAACATATCGAATTTGTCGATCAAAATCCGATCGGAAAGTCTTCAAGATCAAATCCGGCAACATATTTAAAGGCATTTGATGAAATACGAAAATTATATGCCGAACAACCAGCAGCAAAACTGATGGGATTCAACCCGGCGTTCTTTTCGTTCAATGTAGAGGGCGGTCGCTGCGAAGAGTGCAAAGGAGATGGCACAATCACCGTTGAAATGCAGTTTATGGCAGATATTACCCTTACCTGCGAAAGTTGTCACGGGAAAAGATTCAAGCAAGAGATCCTCGAAATCGAGTACAGGGGGAAAAACATCAACGATATCTTGGAAATGACAATTAACCAAGCTATTGAGTTCTTCTCGGAACAACAGGGCAGTACTGAAAAGAAAATTATAAAAAGGTTGAAACCTTTGCAAGATGTAGGATTGGGATATATCAAGTTGGGACAAGCGTCGTCAACACTTTCCGGAGGAGAAAACCAACGAGTAAAACTGGCCTATTTCTTAAGCAACGAAAAACAAGATCCTACGATATTCGTTTTCGATGAACCGACAACCGGATTGCATTTTCACGATATAAAAACGTTACTGAGCGCTTTTGATTCCCTGATAGAAAAAGGGCATACTGTCGTAATTATCGAACATAACATGGATGTTATCAAATGCGCAGATTATGTCATAGACATGGGTCCGGAAGGCGGAGACAAAGGTGGGTATATCGTATGCTCGGGAACTCCTGAGGATATTGCCCGATGCAAACAGTCTTATACCGGGAGATATTTGAAAGACAAATTGTAAAAATCAATAAAAAAAGCATTTGAATAATATTTCAAATGCTTTTTTATCTTTTCATTTTAATTCCTACAAATTATCAGAACAATTTTTCTGGATATTCTCCGGCTGCAATCAACGCATTTATTTTATCTACCACATACGGACGATCTAAAGCGTATGTTACCCCGAACCACTTGGAAGGAGTATCCAAAACTTTTACTGTCGCAATTTTATTCTGGATCAAATGGTTCACCATCAGCGGAATGAAATATTCCGATTTTATATTTCCGGCATTCTCTTTCAAGAACTGAACAAAATAATCTTCTGAATATTTAAAATAATCGGGCGTAAATCCCCACATATTCATAGATACCGGAGCATTTTCGTCAACTTCTGTCCAAACGTCCCCCTCTTTGAACATTACTTTTCCGTCGCGACGTTCTATTTGAGTACGTTCTACAACAGAAGTCAGCTCGTTCTTGTCATTCATCTCACAAACACCACGGGCAACAGAACCGCTTTCTGACAGGGTATTCCCTACACGATATCCAACCATACAGTATTCATTCTTTTTCCCTTCCAATTTCGATAGATAATCGGCAAGAACAGCAAAACTTTCCCGTCCGTAGAAATCATCTGCATTAATAACAGCGAAAGGTTCTTTAATCACATCCTTTCCCATCAATACAGCATGATTGGTTCCCCACGGCTTTTCACGACCTTCAGGAAGAGAAAATCCTTTAGGCAAATAGTCCAATTCCTGAAATACAACCTCTACGGGGATTACATTCTCATATTTTTTCAAAATTTTTGCTCTAAAATCTTCCTCAAAAGAGTGTCTGATTACAAAAACAACTTTGCCGAATCCTCCGCGTACTGCATCAAAAATAGAATAATCCATGATAGTCTCGCCATTGGGTCCAAGCCCGTCAAGCTGTTTCAATCCGCCATAACGACTACCCATTCCGGCAGCCAAGACAAATAATGTAGGTTTCATAATTCACGTTAATTTAGTTGGTAAACGAGCTACAAAAATACAAATAATACCGAAGAAACACACTTCCCTTATTAAAATCTTTTTATTCGAAAATTTTCCAATCCTTAAATCATTAACATTTTGCTTGTTAAAACCGTTAAATATTCAATTAAAGAACGGAAAAATAAGCCCAATGTTTTTTTTTGTTTTAGAAATATATTTTATTTGCAGCAAATCATTAATTCATCTACATAAATAAAAAACGAAAGCCTATAGAAGAATATTACTCTTAAACCAACATACTACAAGGTAATGAATAATTTAATATCACGAGCAGACGAAGAACTGGTCGTACTTTATTCAAAGGGTAATAATGAGGCTTTTGATATCCTTCTAAACAGATACAAAAACCGTATTTATTCTTACATATATTACATAGTCAAGGATAAAGACTTAACGGAAGATATCTTTCAAGAAACTTTCGTAAAAGTAATTATGACAATAAAGCAGGGCCGTTATGTTGAAACGGGAAAATTCCCGTCGTGGATTTCCCGCATTGCGCATAACTTGATCATCGATTACTACCGACAAGAAAAAAATGAGAATCACTTGTCTAACGATGAAATGAACCCGGATATATTCAACAGAAAAGAGTTGAGCGAGGGTACAATCGAGGATTTTCTGGTACAAACCCAAATTCGTGCTGACATTCGTAAACTGATAACTGCACTGCCCGACAATCAAAAAGAGGTTCTGATCATGCGTTACTATAAAAACATGAGCTTCAAAGAGATTGCCGATGCTACCAAGGTAAGTATCAATACGGCTTTGGGACGGATGAGATATGCCATTTTAAATATAAGAAAAATGGCCGAAGATAATCGAATAGAACTTTCTTTATAAAAAAAAGCATATCGAAATAATAAAAACCCAATAGGCACGTTCTAATAATAAGTAGAACAAAAAAATAGTGCCTATGAAAAAAATCGCTACGCCTCGTCAACTTTCGAAAAAAGCCAACAATCCCATTGTAGAGCCCAAGAGTTCGACCGTAGAACTCCTTAAACAATTTGCAAGATCATATACCTATGAAAACAAATTGCCGAAAAATCTTGGAGGATACATTATGAACTAAAAACCGGGGGACATTTGAAACATTTTTTCAGATGTCCTCGATTATTATACCCGGACGATAAAGAAAAATACCCTATTTTTTGTTTATAAATTAAAACCTATCTGTATCTTTGTGCATAATCTGATTTTAGAAGATATGACACATAAGATAGCCCCGTCTCTTTTATCTGCCGACTTTGGTAATTTACAGGCAACGATAGAAATGGTAAACCAAAGCGAAGCCGATTGGTTGCATCTGGATATTATGGATGGTGTATTTGTTCCTAATATTTCTTTTGGATTTCCGGTCATGAAATACATAAAAAAGATCAGCACCAAACCTCTGGATGTACATCTTATGATTACCGATCCGACCAAATTTATTTACGAGATCAAGGAATCGGGAGCTTATATGATGAATGTCCATTATGAAACATGTGTACACTTGCACCGGACAATAGAACAAATAAAACAAAACGGGATGAAAGCCGGTGTCACACTAAACCCGCACACACCTGTTTCTCTATTGGAAGATATCGTGCAAGACGTCGACATGGTACTCATCATGTCTGTAAATCCGGGATTCGGAGGACAAAAATTCATAGAACACTCGATCGAAAAAATAAAAGCCCTGAAAGAAATGATCTTACGGAAAAATGCCCATACCCTTATCGAAGTAGATGGAGGCATTAATCTGAATACCGGAAAGAGAGTTTTGGAAGCAGGGGCAGATATTCTTGTTGCCGGGAATGCAATATTCAACACAGAAAACCCGACACAAATAATATCTGAATTCAAAGCATTATAAAATTCGATATAATACTGGAGACAGGGAGTCTGATAAATTACACAACACATTCTTTGTTAATCTCATTCTAATTCCATATAAAAAAACACATCATCTCTTTATTTGTCATTTCCTGTACTCCCGTATGTATCGTATAAAATAATTCAAACAGATCGATACCATGAGAAATTCTTTTCTTCCCATTGAAGAAGCTCCTTTTATACGCATATTGCTTCCCTTTTTATGCGGAATCTTAATTCAATACTTTTTCCCATTTCCGTACTCTATCTGCATATTTTTATTTTTGGGTATTTTATTCATAATCAAATATCATAACAGTTCAAAATTCCCTTCAAAACGGTTTGCCGACCGATATTGTTTCGGAATTGCCATTTCCTGCTTTTTCATATCCACAGGCATTGCGACATTGCTGATCAAACAAAAAGAAGATTTGGGAAACTTTCCGGGAAAGCACAAATATGCCATTGCTTCGGTCTTAAACAATAAAGAAACTCCCCGAACAATTTGCTGTGAGGCCGAAATACAGGAGTGGGTCCAACATAACAAAAAGACAATACGTGACAGACTGAAGGTCATTTTATATTTCAAACCCGATAGCACATCTCGATCCCTGACAAAAGACGATTTTATTTTATTCAAACCGGACCTTGTATCTATCGGGAATTTCAAGAATCCTGAAAGTTTCGATTATGCATCCTACATGAAACACAAAGGGATTCAATACTCGCAATACTTAAATTCAAACGAGTGGAAATATTTAGGACACAAGAAAAATAACTCTATCAAAAGTACAGCACTCGAAATACAAGAATCGATATGCAAGAAATTGCAAAACAACAATTTTTCCGAAACATCTTATGCGATACTGGTTGCGCTGTTGTTAGGAAATACCGATTATATAACTCCCGAAATACGCAGCGAGTTTTCAACAAGCGGACTTTCTCACATACTTGCTGTCAGCGGGCTGCATACGGGTATCATATGGTCATTGTTATATGTACTTCTCTCTCCACTCGTATGGATAAAACTATCAAGGTTACGTCCGATTCTCATACTTGTATTTTTATGGATATATGCGTTCATCAGCGGATTATCGCCTTCGACAGTCCGAGCAACGATCATGATCAGTTTCATCTTATTCGGGCAAATCCTCGATCGCAAAGGGACAAGCTTAAACAATCTTTTCGCTGCGGCTTTCTTTATGCTGTTATATAATCCTTATTATCTGTTTAATATCAGTTTTCAATTGAGTTTTATTGCCGTATTTTCGATTCTCTACATATATCCTGTTCTTTATCACACAATAGCGCCCTCATCAAAATGGAGTTCATATATAACATCCATATTTTGTGTTTCCGCAGCAGCGCAAATAGGGACATTGCCATTGGTCATATACTATTTTCATGAATTACCGTTATTCTCATTGTTGACAAATTTAATCATAGTCCCGTTTCTTCCGATTATATTGGGAGTTGGCATTTTAGTCCTAATAACAGACTATTTGCAAATATCGGTAAACTTTTTGATAGAAGGACTGGATCAAAGTCTCATATATATAGAACATTTGACCCGGGCAATCGCCTCCCTATCCTACTCTTCTATCCGCAATATTTGGATAGAACCGCATTATCTGCTTTTTCTATTCATTGTAATCTTTACATTTTTTTGGTCATTCCGGACACGTCGCAGCGATATTCTCATTTTCACTTTGCTGTTTACCGTTTTATTTATCACAGCAGATATTTTTTATAAAGACCAACCGATAAGAAATGCCTGGATCGTATATCATGACAATCACCATACGACTATCAATTTTATTGATAATGGGAACAATTACATTTTTTATCCGAATCCGGACAAGCAAGATTCAACAATAGAAAAAAAGGCTTACAATTTCTGGATCAAGAACGGAATAGAAGATCTAAATATCGTAAACGACAATTGCAACGTTCAAGAATTGTATATCCGTTTGCCATTTATCCGGTTCAAAGGCAGTACTATTTTGTTACTGAATTCAGAATATTGGAAAGACAAAAAAAGCACATATCTTTTTCCCATCGATTATGCAATCATCAGCCAAGGTTTTTCAGGAAAACTTTCAGACATTTCAGAAATCTTCAACATCCGGACAATCATACTATGCGCCGATCTCAACTATTTCAAGCAACAGGCATTACAAAAAGAATCGGACCGATTGGGCATTCCTTATTATTCGATAAGAAACTCGGGAGCATGGATGTTCGACACAGATACGCAACTTAGAATTCCATCGACAGCCTCAAATTAAATTGTCTCATCGTAAGATAATTGGGGACAGCACTCTGATGATTATAAATATCGGTCACCCAATAATAAGAATTCACATTACTTATATCCAAAAGGTTGAATACATCCAACCCGATCCAGATACTTTTAAAATAGCGGAAAAATCCTCGGTTCATCAAACGATCTTCGCCTCCGACCAACAAACGGGAAGCTCCTATATCGACCCTACGATAAGGTGTCGTACGAAAATATCCGGCCTGACGTCCCAATCGTGGAGCCCCGACAGGCAAGCCATCGGCCCAAATCGCCCGCAAGCTAAATTTATATTTCGGAAAACGAGGAACATAATCTTGAAAAAACAGAGCTACACTATATCGCTGTTCTGTCGGACGCGGGACAGTGACCCCTCCTATCGTTTCTCTTGTTCGCATTAAAGAAAAACTCAACCAAGAATCGGTTCCCGGCACAAATTGTCCGAAAAGTTTCATATCCAATCCGGCCGCATACCCTTTCGCCTCATTTTTTCCCGAATACCAGATGCGGACATTATCGACTTCGTAAGGTATCAGATTATCAAGTTTTTTATAATACAATTCTGCCGTAAATTTAAAAGGACGATCTACTGCCCTGAAAGAATAGTCGCTTCCCAACACAAAATGAACCGATCTTTGAGATTTGATAGAACGGTTTAAGCGGACGACATAATTCTCTCCCGTACGTACCGTATCTCTTAATTCTTTATAAAAAGGTGCTTGATAATAAAGCCCTGTTGCAAAACGGAATGTCAAACGTTCGTTAAAACTGGGAACATAGCCGACCGAAACTCTTGGACTGAAAAGAAACTCTTTATTAAAATTCCAATATGCTCCACGCACTCCGCCGGTAAACGTATAAAAGCCCGAATTTGCCCGCAACTTATAAGTATCTTGCAGATAAAACGAAAAACGGTTGCTTTGCATATCTTGATATGAGCTAAGGCTCGAAATCAGATCGATCCCCATACCGGTGTGAGGCAACGAATATCCGGCCGAATCACGAAGCTCCCATTCCCGCACTCTATCCTTTATAATCTCACGCTGAAAATTAACGCCATATTTCAGTTCGTTCTTTCCAAAACGTGTAGCTCCTTTGGCAGCTATTGCAAAAACAGAAGCATTCAAACGGTTTCGGGCATGTTCATGATAAGTTCCATATCCTAATGTACCGGAAGTTTGGGGAACACCTCCATTATTTGCCATATCCAACTCATCGAGCCAATATTCTCCAGTAATATCATACGTTACAATTTCATTTGTTGCAAAGGCCGAAGCAATCAACGAAAGTGCCGTAAATTTCGAGACTCCGTAATTCACGGAAAAAGCCCCGAAAAAAGTCTGGAATTTATCCTTCTCCTGCCCGTCAAAATAGACCTTAAATTGAGATGCAGATGCATAAGTTCCAAATTTTGTCGTGCGTTCCTGTGGCGTAAAATTATAGATATTATTAGAGATATTTCCCAAAAAAGAGACATTTAAATTGGGCGAAAACTTATAGGTCAAATAAGTTTGATAATCGAAAAACGAAGGGTCATATTCTCCCTTTGTATCTAATGAACTCAATAACGTAGAATTGGTTTTATACCGTAATCCGTGCATTTGCGAAAATTTCTCGGTGCTGTGCCCGATCATGGCGCTCGCCCCCAAGAAACTCGCAGACACGGCTCCCTCAAAAGCCGTAGGTTGTTTATAGGTAATATCCAATACCGAAGACATTTTATCTCCATATTCTGCCGAATAACCTCCCGAAGAGAAACCTATGCTCCCTACCATATTCGGATTTATGAAACTCAACCCCTCCTGCTGTCCGGAACGCACCAACAAAGGCCGATATACCTCTATGCCATTGACATAAACAATATTCTCATCGAAATTACCGCCACGGACAGAATATTGCGAACTGAGCTCATTGCTCGAATTAACACCGGCCAAAGTAGACAACATGCTTTCTATGCTCCCGCCAGAAGCATCCGGCATCAACTTCAAATCTTTTGCATCTATTCTTTGGAGTGTGCCGGTCTGTCGTCTTATTTCCGTCACGACTACTTCGTTCAACCTTCGGTCTTTCTGATAAAGCCTCACATTCAATACGACATTTCCCTGCGGAGCTGCCAAGACTCTTTTTTCGGTACGGAATCCCAAACAGGAAAATATAACTTCGATCGAGTCTTGCGAAGCTATTGTCAATTCGTATTCACCTTTCAAATTGGTCAATGTTCCTTGTGTAGTGCCGCCTATACGGACACTGACCAACTCTAAACCTTGATTATCGGCATCGATTACTTTTCCGGAAATCTTGATACGCGATTGAGCAAATGCAGAACAAGTAAAAAAGACAAATGCTAAAAATATATATAGTTTTATTTTCATGAATCTCTTTTTTCAATAGAATCTTTCATCTCAGATATATAACGTAAAAAATGCGATTTACGTATATTTACATTTTCATGATGCGCAAATTTACATCTTTTTATGGGGCTTTTACTACAATATCGTATCTTTGTACAAAAACATTCAATATTTATTTTATGGAAAATTTGAAAGATCTGCTTAAAAACAGGCGCAGTATCCGCAAATATACCGAAGCTCCCATCTCTCCGGAAAATGTAAAAGAAATACTTGAAGCGGCACTGATGGCTCCCACATCCAAACGGTCTTTGTGTTGGGAATTTGTTGTAATCGAAGACCCTGAACAGTTAGAAAAACTATCTTATTGCAAGGCTCAGGGTGCTAAACCCATTGCCGGTGCCAAATTGGCAGTTGTCGTATTGGCCGATCCTTCAAAAAGCGATGTCTGGATTGAAGATGCATCTATTGCTGCAATTCTGATGCAATTACAGGCCGAAGACCTTGGCTTGGGAAGTTGTTGGATACAGATACGAAACCGATTGACAGAGAACGGACAACCGGCTGAGGATTATATTCGAGAAATGCTAAAAATCCCGTATGAGATGGAGGTGTTGTCGATCATCACATTAGGGCATAAAAATGAAGAGAAAAAACCTTTCGATCCGGATAAGGCTCAATGGGAAAAAATTCATATCGGACAGTGGTAAGCGAGACTCGAATATGAAAAAAGTAATATTTATCGGGGCTGGTAATCTGGCGACTCAATTATCGAAAACCTTGCAAGAGCATGGTTACGAAATCGTACAGATATATAGCAGAAGCATTACGAATGCAAAGATATTGGGCGAACTTTTATCTTGTGAATATACGGATAACCTCAGCCAAATAAAAGATGCGGCCGACCTCTATATCTTTTCGGTAAAAGATACCGCACTGCAAGATTGCATCCGGCATATAAAACCGAATAACGGACTGTGGGTACACACTGCCGGAAGTATACCTATAACAGTATTCGAGCCTCATATAAAAAGGTACGGCGTGCTCTATCCGTTACAAACTTTCAGTAAAAACAAGAGAGTCGACTTTACGAATATTCCTTTTTTTATCGAAGCTAACTCAGGACGAGATTTGCAGCTGCTGACCGATATTGCATCCAACATCTCTCAAAATGTTCGTACCATTTCTTCCGAACAACGAAAATACATTCATCTGGCAGCGGTATTTGCTTGTAACTTTACCAACCATCTGTATGCCATCTCAGAAAAGTTGCTTCAAGAACAGGGCTTGCCGTTCGATATATTACTGCCTCTCATTCAAGAAACAGCAGATAAAGTAAAAGGGATGTCTCCCGTAGCAGCCCAAACCGGGCCGGCTGTACGTTACGATGAGAATGTAATGCACAAGCAATTATCTTTGTTAAAAGATGAACGTCTAAAAGATATCTATCAACTATTAAGCCAGAATATTCACATATTTGCAACAAACAGTTCTTATGAGCAAGATAAATTATGACCTTTCAAAAATAAAAGCATTCGCATTCGATGTCGACGGAGTCCTCTCCTCGGACATGGTACCTTTACACCCCAACGGTGAACCGATGCGTATGGTAAACATAAAAGACGGATATGCCATACAGCTTGCCGTACGCCTGGGCTATAATGTAGCAATCATTACGGGTGGACGTACACAGGCTGTCTATGAAAGATTTGCGGCATTAGGCGTAAAAGATATTTTTATGGGAGCCAAAATCAAAACGGTAGAATATGGACAATGGCTCAAATCGACCGGATTGAATCCTGAAGAGGTCTTATATATGGGCGACGATATTCCCGACTACGAGGTAATGAAACAGGTAGGACTACCGACCTGTCCTGCCGATGCAGCATCGGAAATCAAAGAAATATCTACCTATATATCTCCGAAAAAAGGAGGATGCGGATGTGGTCGGGATGTTATCGAAGAGGTTCTTAAGGCGCAAGGGAAATGGATGGTCGACGAAGCATTCGGATGGTAAACACGGTATAATAAAATTATTCATGGCAAAATGTTAGAACACATACAAAAATATGATATTCTATTGGCAAGCAATTCGCCGAGACGACGTGAATTGCTGAGCGGATTGGGAATCGAGTATCAAGTAACCGCTCTTCCAGATATAGACGAATCTTATCCCGATACCCTGCAAGGCGAAGAAATACCCCAATATATAGCTAAGGAAAAAGCCGAAGCCTATAAACCGGCAATGACTGACAAAACGCTGCTGATTACCGCCGATACGATTGTTTGGCTCCATGGCAAAGTCTATGGTAAACCTAAAGACAAAGACGATGCCAAGAAGATGTTGCAGGCCTTGTCCGGGAATGTTCATACGGTCATTACCGGAGTTTGCATTACTACACGAGACAAGCAGGTGTCGTTTGCTGTTTCTACCGATGTTTCATTTGCCGTTCTTGATAAAGAGGAGATCGATTTTTATGTAGAAAACTACAATCCTGTCGATAAAGCCGGAGCATACGGAATACAAGAATGGATCGGTTATGTTGGTGTGAATAAGATCAACGGCTCTTATTTCAATGTTATGGGACTGCCTATACACCGACTATATCAGGAACTCAAACAATTTTAATAATTTTGCATCGAAAGAGAAAGAGATTGTAGATACGATAACAAAAACAGATTACTGTTCAGTAAATCTCTATTCTTGCCCGATAGTGCGATGATGGGGTAACCGGCGATAGAGAGAGATACCCCTTAACAATTTTCCGATTGCGAATGACTAACGGGAAATCGGTCGTTCGTTGCAGATGATCTGTATATAATGCAGAAGCATCCGGATTGTAATCTACGGCATATATTCCTTCCGATCCGGATGCGACATATCGATCATAAAATATTCGGGCAACCATTCCCATATTCATTCTCAAATTCAATTCGACACACGGATTGATATAAAACGCCTCCTGCTCCTTATAAATCATCATATCGACACCTAAATATCCTTTATAATAAGGGGCTATTTTTTTTGACAACAACGACTGCAATGCTGTTCTCACACGATCGAAACGAGTCTTTGATACATAAATAGACAATCGATTCAATATCTCATCATTCCCAACCAGGACATTCCCGCTATATACTCCTTTCTTGTTGGTACTAAACAATGAGTATCCGGTAAAAGTGACCGATGAAATGCCATCCGAATAAAACTCCATGGCAAAATCTTGGACTTTCTCATAGAAAGGTTCTCCTATTATACATCCTTGCCGGCGCAATATACCTCGACTCCATCGCTCAAGAGGAGTATCAAAAACGCCTCTGCCCCAGCTCAGCCCTTTACCGCTTCCCGACCATGGAGCCTTGAGAACCGTAAACGGAGAAGCTTGTATATAACGGCATACAGCCTCGCTATTGCACAATTCGGCCGGTAACTTTCGCGGAATATCTTCAACTCCCGATTTTTCCAATTCTTTCAATATCTCTATGGTCTGTTTTCTATGGCATAAATGTTTTTGCGTCTGTAAAAGAGAACTTTCCGGCAGTAAACGGGCAGGAATACCCATGCGAAGCAAACGTCTGGCAATCTCGGAGCTCCATCCCCAAGGGACACAACCGCTCCAATCTTTATCGGGTAATTTGTCTTTTATCACGGTTCCGGCACAACACCCCAAAAGGGCTCTTTCCGGAGATAACCAATCGGCATATTCTTCGGACGGTACAATCACATCATCATTGTTTCCGGCATACCAAACCGGCAAAAGAGCTAAATCTTCTGCAATAATTCTGGCTCGAGGAGGAGCCATATAATTCTCTCCGCCATTTGCAACGGCAAGGTCATTTTCTGGATTGAAAATATAAAGGAAACCGGACATGTTTTTACTCCACATTCTGTCTGCAAAAATAGCGGTTTTCTTTTACGAATATTTATATCATCCGAAAGAAAATAATATACAATGCCGACAATACCAATAAAATCAACAATATACTTCGTATAAATGTCGGACTCCATGAACGGACAAATTTTACACCCCAATATCCACCGATTGCACTTCCGGCTCCCATCAATAATCCGTAGGACCAAGCGATTTGGGCATGATATATGAATATTATCAAGGCAATAGGGATAATCATCAGATTAAGAAAAAGTTTCAGCGCATCTCCGGCAATCATATTATGCCCCATCTTCAATACCAACACAGCCAATATAAGATACGTAAATCCGGCTTGTATAAAACCGCCATAGAAACCGATCAACAACAATAAAATGAAATTACCCACCGTCAATCGCCGGAATGTTACCAAATCCTTAGCGCGAGTCCATTTGTCGGGCTGAAAAAAGAGTGCGGCAATCATCAGCACGGTCAATAGCAAAATTACAATATTCAATATTGTTTCGGTCAGATATTCTGCCGCCAACCATGCACCGGCAACAGCGCCAATAACAACAGGGACGGATAGTGCGAATCCTTCCCGTACAGGGAGTTGCTTTTTTTTATGGAAAGTTGCTACTGCTGCAATATCTTGTAATAAAATAGCTATTCTATTTGTTCCATTAACAACTCCGGCAGGCAAGCCTAAAGCCAATAAAACCGGAAGCGCCAACAGAGAACCTCCCCCTCCGATCACATTTACAATTCCACAGATTGCACCGGCCAACAATAAAGATATAACTGTTATAAAATCCATGTTTTTTCGTTTTAAACAGAAAAAATACCGATTTTGTTTATAGAAATAAAAAAGGTTATCCTAAAATAGGATAACCTTTTTACGCAGATCAGTTTGTAAAGGAAAACTTAACTTATCACTGTTTGATAAATTTCAATGTAGAAGTATATGTGTCGTCTGTGATACGGATATAGTAAACGCCCGCAGCAAGATCGCCCACATAAATCTGTTCCGAAATCGATACGGAGCGAACAAGCGCACCGTTCAACGAATAAATATCGGCCTTTTTATATTCGCCGCCTTTTATCCGGATATAATCGGTTGCCGGATTAGGATATACACTCCAAGCCTCTTGCTTTTCGGCATTCGTTATTGAAGTCGGAACAGTACCCTGAGAATCTACCGATAGGCCATCCAAACAAAAATAGGTCGGTGTGTTTATTCCATAATCTCCATTATCGGAAGAGGACAAAGAAAACTCTATCGAAGACACTTCTCCCAAAGATGAGAGATCCATCCAACTCCAGTCTGTAACGATATAATCATCACAACTATAATCTGAACGGTAATCGGCCAAATAAAAATCGACGCTTCCTGTCTCTACATTTCCATTCTTCCCTGTGGCTGTCAATTTCAAGAAATCCGGGTCTGTTCCCTCTTTTCCTCCAAATTTCTTTCCATAAGCGTCGCCATATTTCATCGAAATATAGTTTATGGCAGAGTTGGTCACATACACACCTTTTACTTTATGAGACATTCCATCTGTAAATGATATAATATTAGATGCCGCATTATAAGAATCCCAATAACCAAAAATGTAAGGCGAATTATCCCCTTTTATTCCAGTTCCGGGTACAGCCGCATAAAAATTTTTGGCTAAATATTCCCAATCAGATACAACACTTGTATTTACACTACCATCCGAGTTGTATAACCCTTCAGGTTCATTTAAATCAGGTTGTTGTTTACTGCATACAAAACCACTCCAAGAGAAAGAACCTCCCCCCCAATCTGTTGCAGAATGAGAAAAACGGAACAAATCATTAAAGTCAAAAAATAATGTTTTTGTATCAAATACAAAATCTGAATATCCCGATTCATTTAAAACAGCTTCGGACAAATCTAAAACAACCGATTTATCTTCTACAATCTGGGCATCAGGATGAAGGTCTATAATAGATTTTAATTCTGTTGACGTTTCGCCGACACTTCCAACACATTGGTTCAGAGCTGTATATACTTTGACGAAGTCAATATGTGTCAGATGTACCGGATT
Source organism: uncultured Bacteroidales bacterium (assembly GCA_949297285.1). Lineage (GTDB taxonomy): Bacteria > Bacteroidota > Bacteroidia > Bacteroidales > Coprobacteraceae > Coprobacter. Next base: position 22,339 of record CASFRL010000052.1, on the reverse strand, counting down.
ACCATACTTATCGACAGCCCAATCTATTTTCATGCCGATTTTTTCATTTGGCATATCGGCACTCCAGTTATCGGCATATCCCCAATCATAAGCCGGGAATTGCCATATAGAACCGGATTGAACTACATTTGGAGGCAATAAAGAACCGGAAAATGTCAACTCATCCGATTCGATCCACATTGGATAATAAGATTGTTGTTTATGGGATATATTGCGTTCTACATAACCTGTATTTCCCAAATTATCGGTCCATTTTACATCGGCAATATTGTTATTTTCCGTTTCTGTCCGGAACGAAGTCGGATTATTGATATAATTCACGTCTGGGGTCTCACCTTTTCGTATTTCAATATCATATTGAGGACGATAATAGGTTATTTTATAATTGTGTACCGTTTTAGGATTATTATATTCCGAACCGGCCAATTCATACCATTCATCATCAGGAAGGCCATTTCCATTCTTATCCTGAGATACCATTATAATTCCACATTCCGCAATATTAATGCTAGCATTTCCTATAGTTTTAAAATCGTATTCTCCGGGGACATTGACAATCGGCTTGTCAAATCCCAACACGACATAACCGCCATAAGCACCTAATCCGATAAACGATTTACCCGCTTTCATTGTTGTTTCAACATTGCTACGAATCGTTTCGGCAGTATAACCGTTTTCGTATTTAGGCAAAGATGCGTTTACAAATTGTCCGGGTGCCGGAACATATTCTAATACTTTAGTTACCGAAGTCGTTTGAGCTGTTACAGCAAATGAACCTGATAATAAGCCACAGCACAACAGCATCCCAGACTTTTTCAGGCTGGACAAAAGACTCTCATTTTTACAATTAAAAGATAAAAATTTCTGCATACTTATCATATTTATTTGATTATAAACAACCAAATAGCCAACCGAAAATAAGGATGTGAACATTTTCTGGGGTGAAAATACCTCTCAATACTCAAAAGCTTATTCCTCGAAAGCTATTGAAACAAATCTGTTCGGCAGGTCTTCTGACTTACTCCTGTTTTGAACGCCTTCCCATTTTTATAACAAACAGTGGCCAAAGTATTGTCAAAACATTTTTTATAGAGCTTACAGCAGCGGGACTGTTCAGGACTTTCACCTAATTCCCTTTTAATCATTGTTTCTGAACAGAAACAACGAACCGAAGCGCGACAAAGATAATATTTTTATTTCGAAATATTTTTCTGCGCTATAATTATTTTGCAAAAAAATCGGGAAATGGCAGAATGAAGATTTTTATATATTTACTAATCAACATATTATATAAAAACAAATAAAACCATGAAACGATATACTTGTAAATTTCCCTAATCGACATAAAAAATATTCCCCGAAAATATTTATACTTTTCGGGGAATACCGTTGCCGTTGTATACCGACACAATTTCTTTTATCTTATTAAATTTCTCACCATCCCACCGATGGAATCACCAACAAAGGAGTATCTGCATGGAATAACATCTTATGTGCTATACTCGGATTGAACAGCCTTGCAAATATATTTCTCTTGCGGGTTGTCATTGTGAGTATATCGATCTTCTCATCTCTGACAAATTTTTCGACACTATTCAAGAAATCATCACCATTCAACATCGTATAGGCAACCTCACGTCCCGGATAATGTTTATCGAAATACTCTTTCATACCGGCCAACTTAATTTCATTCCACGCATCCCGTTTGGTATTCATATGCACAAAGTTGACTTTGAAATCATAAGAACCGAACAGTCTCATGAATGTATCTATACCGATTAAATCTTGCTGATCGAAATTGGTGAAGAAAGCAATGTTATTTACCTCATCGATCATTGTAAAAGGTACACTTTCCGGGATAGCAAATACCGGGAACTTCGTAGCATCCAACACCTCAGCCGTAACACTTCCTATCAGATCAAGTTCTTTTTGACTTTTTCCCCGTGTTCCCATCACAATCAACATAGGATTATATTCTTTGCTGTAATGGTTGATTTCATCTTCAGGGATTCCTTCTCTAAGAGTGTAATCGAATTCTACATTAGGAAGTAATTTATCTTCGATCTGTTTGTGTAAGGTTTCTACAAAGTTGGTCATATCTTTCCCGACACGGGCTTGAACTTGCTTCAGAGCCTCATCTTCGGACACATCATAAGTAAATGTATCGGTAATGGGAATAGCTCCCGGAAAATAAGGACTGAAATAAGCATGGAATAACATTACTTTGGCATTATGAGCCTTTGCAAAGTCAAAACCGATCTGACATGCCTTAAAAGAATAGTCGGAAAAATCGACCGGAATCAAAACTTTCTTCTCATGATTTTGGTTTTTGTCTTTCTGATGATCTTTATCATCGAAAAGCGAATATTGCTCTAAAATTTGAAGGGCATGCGGCAAATCCTGCTCCCTGATTCTTACGCGTACTCCTGACGATATCACCGGCTGTATCAGATTTACGTTTTGGATAGCCACCGGGATATCCTCGTTCTCTAAAATGCCTTTTATAATCTGGGCCTTTTCATAAGTATAAATGGCTATTGTGATTAATTTGTCATCGCCCATAACGCAAATTTTTTAAAAATTATTATTCCTGTTTTCCTTCGGCAATGTTATTTTCTTCTTGAAGAATAGACATTGCCATATCATATATTGTAGTATTGTCCAATACGACTATACCACCATCAGGACCCGGTTCTATGTGCAGACCGCAATTCTTACCGTACTCATAATTATTTCCGCCGAAATAATTACGTACAGTTTGTACTGTTACATTCAACTCATCTGCTATTCTATGCATAGAACCATCGGGTAAACAATCTTTGATACGGCGAAGTTCATTAAATGTTATTGTTTTAGTCATAGTCGTTAATGTTTTAAATGGTTAATAGCTATGGTTTGTATTACGCATTAAATTTATATTCAAAAATCCACATTTCCAAATTTTATCGGGCTTTTTATCGCTGATCTCAATAAAAAAACTCACAGAGAAAAATTTCTGTGAGTTTCTATTTTGTTTTAATATCACTTATTTTATTCTGAAATTAATCCATGGCGATATAGCCAATATGACTACGAAAGTGATATAAATCACGGCAATAATCGCCCGAACATCTTTGTTTTCTATATAAGGTGTATTTTCTCCATGAAGCCAACCTCGTTTTAATGCAACCCGACGTCCGACAATATATAAATGATAGCCCGACCATCCGACCAATATTCCCCAAACGCCTCCGGCCAATATGTCTCCGGGATAGTGAACGCCCAAATACATCCGAGAATAACACGTCAATATTGCCCATATAACGGCAGTAAAAGTATAGAGTTTATCTTTAAACAGCAATGCCGTAAAGGTTACAAGACCGGCAGCATTTGCCGCATGACTCGATATAAAACCGAATCTTCCGCCCCGGTACCCGTTTACGATAGTAACATATTGGGAAAAATCAGGATCCTGAGCCGGCCTGAAACGGGCAAAGAAAGGTTTGCATATCGTCGAGGCAAACTGATCGCACACAGTAACAACAAGCACCATCATCAACACAGCCCATAAAGCATCTTTCCAATTTTTACGAAAATATACCCATGCAAAAGAGAGAATAAGCGGAATCCAAATAAATTTACCGGTATAAACCCACATAACTTGATCCCAATATAGAGAATGGTGCTGGTTAAAGAACAACAATATCTGCTGATCTATTTTTATTAGTTCGTCAAGCATAATTATATAAATAAGATTACACAAAACGGCAAAACGCAAATGCCACTTTGTGTAATCGAATAATGTTTTTTCATCTTTTAAATTACTTCCAGTTGATCTGTCGGAATCCATCCCCGGTTTCCGTCTGCCAACAAGATTTCAGACCATTCACCGACCTTATCCAAAAGTTTGACTTTTGTTCCTTCATGCAAAACAAAAAGATCGGTTCCGCTCTCAGCCGGAGCACTCTTGATGGTAATCGTCGGAGCAAAAATTATAGCTTCTTTCCGTTCGGTCATTTTATCTTTTTGCACCGATGCAAAATCATTTGAAAATATGGAAACCAACAGCAACAATAATCCGGCAAAAAAGCCGATCTTCCGCAACAATACATTTCTGGTAAAGAAATAGAGATAAATTCCGACTATAAAAAGCAAGAAACTGACGATTCCTAAGATAGCCCAACTATTTGAAGACAATGTATTAATAAGGTTCTGAGTCCAAACGGTTAAAAAGAAAACACCCACAGGCTCTATCTTATCTGTTATACGACTGTTGGCCATCTCCAAATTAAATCGAGCATCTTCATTTCCCGGAGAAAGCAGCAAGGCTCTTTCATAATTCAAAATGGCCTTGGGGTATTGTTTATCCTTATAATAGGCATTTCCCAAATTATAGTACAAATCGGAAGATATACCTTCCTCTTGAAGCATTTTTTCATATAATTCTGCCGCTTTCTTATAATCTTCACGACTATAAGCCTCATTTGCCTGACTCAACAAATTTTGCCCAAACGACACAGTACAAAGGCAAAAAAACAGTAAAATACTATATAGTTTTTTCATATTCATATCTCCTTTATTTCTTTACGGTATTTTCCATTTTTCCTATCGCTTTCACCGTATCTGCATATAACTCATCCATTTCACTTTCCGATTGAGACGGTGCATACTGAGCAAACTCACAAGTATCCAATATCTTCATAAAACTACTTACCAACTCTTCACTTGCGCCATAGTTTGTTAGTTCAGAAGCAACATTATCTCGTGTCAATTCAGACAACGGAATACTCAGTTTATCGCTTAAATATCCCCATACAGCTTGCAACACTTCGGTATAGAAAGCTTCTTTCTGATGCTCTTTCAAATATTTACCGGCAACTTTCAATCTTTTGGTTGCTACCTTATTTGCCTTTTTAGTCTTCATTAAAGTAACATTTGCATTTTCTCGCGCCTGTTTCCGGTTAATAATGACAAACACGATAAAGAACAACGCCGGTAGAATATACCATAACCAATAGGTCGTGGTTCCCCACATAATAGAGGGAGATTTTTGCAAATGCAAATTTCCTGTCTTTATAAAATGAATATCTTGATTGAGCATTTGCAATGCTTCCTTATCGGTAAAATTAGAAATTTGAGCGGTCGATCCGCCGGTTCCCTTTTCAACCTTCAAATGATATTCCGGAGTTGTCAAAGTCTTGTAACTGTTTGCATGTATATCAAAATATGAAAACTCCACTCCCGGGATAGTAAAATCTCCGGCATTACGAGGTATGGCTGTATACTCGATAACCCGTGTTCCCTCGACTCCGGATGTCGTATTCTGGGTTTTCAAATCGATTTTCGGGTCATAAACTTCAAAATCTGCCGGGAATTTAATTTCGGGATTCTTTATATACTTGAGGTTACCTGTTCCCTTAATTTGCAATTTCACAGTTACAGCCTCATTGGTTTTCAAGGTTTCTTTATTTATGGAAGAAGTAATGGCAAATGTCCCTACCGCACCCATATATGATGCCGGTTTCCCGGAAGGTAATGGCAAAACATCGACGGTGACAGCTTGTGTACGTACCGTCTTCTTCACTTCCTGCAATCCTCTCATCATCCCGAACGGGCCTCGCATCGGACGGACAACTTGCAACGACAGATCAAACTTACCGGGGTTAATGGTTATTTTTCCTGAACGCTGCGGGAACAATAAAGCTCTTTTAATTATAACCGTCGAATAATTGGCGCCATTATAATGATCTAATTCAAATTGAGGGTTCTGAATAGGCATATCTTGTACAACAAATCCATCGAAACTGGGGAAAGTATAATTTTCAAGTCCCATATTGGCGGCTTTCGTATATAATTTGATTGTTGCCAATATAGCCTCCTGTTCATATACTTTTGTTTTCGAAAGTATCAACCGGGCAAATGTCGTGGCATCGGTTCCCGCAGTTCCTTGCACTGAAGAACCGTATCCTTCATCAGCCGAGTTACTGCCGGCATTCTTATCCGGAGGTAATATTCTCAAATTAAGGGTATTGGATGTTAGCTGTTTTCCTCCGACCTTGATGGTTGCCGATCCGATTTTATAAGAACCCTCTTTGATTGCTTTTAATGTATAAGTATAAGATTCTTCTGTTTGAACTGTTGTTTTCCCGTTTATACTGGAAATTTGCGATCCTTGAGAAACAGCCGGACCGAAAAGGACATTACATCCCGGAAATTCTGGGACTCTCAAATCTTGTCCATTCGCATTAATCAAAGTGAATGTTATTTGAAATGTCTGGCCTTTAATTACTTGCCCCGGCGCTGAGGCAGAAAATTTTACTTCATCGGCAGAGCATAAAGACACGCCGATGAAAAAAACCGCCAATATGAAAAATATTTTTTTCATTCTCAATATACTTATTTTATTACTTTATATCGATTGGTATTTGCGTTGAGCTTCATTAAATCTCTTTTCACGAGATTTTTCACTCTCCGGCAATATTTTTATTTTCTCTTTTTTCGTCTTCAGTATTTTGCCATTTACATTTATCGAAGCCGACGGAAGTTTCACCTTTCCGGTTTTCTTTGCTTTCAGTACCAATGTATAGAACGTTTCAAGCGGAGTTCTTCCAAAAAATGAGAAACCGCCTCTCCGAGAGATCTCCGGGCCATAAACAAGTTCGCAGTTTTTTACTATCGGAAGGTCGAAATGCTCGCCCCGGGCATTTTTTAAAACAAAAACGACCTTAAATGTTTTCCCGACTTCAACCTTTTCGGGAACAATCGCTGTAAATGAGACTGCGTCATCATACAGATTCTGTTCTGAAATTTTCTCAAGGTGGATAATTTTCGATGAGGTTTTTATCAAATTACCATCGACCCGAATCGTCGCCGCACCTATTTTTATTTTCTTTTTACGGTCGGTTTTCAACACATACGTATAATCGGTATAATTCGAAGAGCGACCTATTCCCCACTCCATTATATAGCGAGAAGGATAAGATACTTTCGGCCCCTCCAATACTTGACATCCGTCAAATTCTGGAGCTCTGAAATCTTGTCCTACGGCATTCTCAAGGCGAAAAACAATTGTAAATTCTCGGCCGGAATAGACTTTTTGAGGGACTATCAGTTCAAAATGCACATTCTCTTCTGCATAAGTTACAAAACTTACGAGGAAAAACATCCAGGCTATGAACATTGTTCTTTTTCCCATATCGAGCAAAATTTAAATATTACCACTCTTTATCTGTTTTCTTCCTTTTCTGCTGTTGCATCATTGCCTTACGAACTTTCTCCTGCGTATTCCGTTCGTCTTGCTGCATGGCATCTAATATCTGCTGAGCATTTTCTTTAGACATTTGAGGAGCTGAAGATTGTTGTTTGTTTTGATCTTTTTTATCCTGTTGTTTGTCTTTATTCTGGTTTTGCTGCTGATTCTGATTTTGGTCTTTGTTATCTTTGTTCTGATCCTTTTTATCTTTGTTATCTTTATTTTGATCTTTATTCTGATTTTGGTTTTGCTGATCTTGTTGTTGTTTCTTTAAAAGCAATTGCGCCAACCGCAAATTATAACGGGCTTGATCGTCTTTCGGATTACGCCGCAATGCATTTTTATAAGCTTCTATACTTTCGGCATATTTTTTATCCTGCATAAGGACATTTCCCATATTGTACCATGCTTGAGAACTTTTTATCGTATCCGGCTCCAATGTCGCGACATTCTTATATTGTTCGAAAGCCTCTTCATACTTTTCTTGACGGAAAAGAGAATTTCCCAGATTAAACATTCCTATCCATGATTCGGGATTAGCATCCAATGCTTTTCTATATTCGATTTCTGATTCGGTATATTTTTTATCCGAATATAATTTATTTCCGCTTCGCACACTGTTTCGTTCCACTTTTTTATCTACTTTTTTATCCGAAGGCTGCGCCCCTCCCTCAGCCTTATTTTGGCCAAAAAGCGTAGTAAAACAACACAGTGAAATTATCATTATTACGTATTTCATGATCTCTCCTTTTTTTGAATGCGAATTTTATTTAGTAAAGAAATTAAATTTCTTCATCCATTCGTTTTTCCGATCCAAGATGAAAATATCGGCCAATAACAGTAAAAGTACGATCCAAGCTAAACCTTGGAACTGCTCATCATACTCTGAATATACTTTACTTTCGATATCCGATTTTTTCATTTTCTTTATTTGATTGGTCAACGCACGCAATGCACTGTTGGTATTATCGGCCGTTACATAAATACCCCCTCCGGCTTTGGCAATTTCCTGCCCCATTTGTTCATTCAGTTTCGTAATGACCACATTTCCTTCATTATCTTTTCTGAAATCACTGCTCTCATTACCCATCGGGATCGGCGATCCCTGCGGTGATCCTATTCCGATTACATCGACCCGAATTCCTTTCTTGGCCGCTTCAGTGGCCATTGCAACGGCATCATCCTCATGATTTTCACCATCGGTAATCACGATAATGGCTTTATCGGCGCTTTCATCTTGAGTGAACGAATTCATCGCCAGACCGATGGCTCGGCCAATTGCCGTTCCCTGAGTCGGTACCATACTCGGATCGATACTCGACAAAAACATTTTAGCCGATACAAAATCGGATGTGATGGGTAATTGCGTATAGGCATCACCGGCAAATACGATCAAGCCTACTTTGTCATTATCCAACTCGTCGACCAATTTAGATAACATCATTTTAGACTTTTCCAAACGACTCGGATTAATATCTCTTGCCAGCATCGAATTAGAAACGTCCAATGCAACAACAATTTCGACGCCCTGCTTCTTTACAGTCTCGATCTTTGCGCCCATTTGAGGCCGGGCAATCAAAAATACAAGAACGATCAGTGCCAATTGCTGCAAGAAAAATTTTGTTCCGGGTTTATATTTCGAGACGTCAGACATCAAAGGCTCGAGCGTCTTTAGATGTCCGAATTTCTCTAAGTTTTTCTTTTTCCGGTACACACCGTACAGGTAGATAGCCCATATTAGCGGTACGAGAAATAGAAGATATAAATATTCTGGTTGTGCAAATCGAAACATAATCAAATCATTTAAGGGATGTTTCTTAATAGGGTATTTCTCAAAACAATCTCACAAACCAACAAAACAAGCGCCATAATTGCCCAGGGCATAAAGTTCTCTTCTCTACGACTGAACTCGGTCACTGTCAATTTTGTTTTTTCCAGTTTATCAATTTCTGAGAATATATCTTTCAAAACCCCTTTATTAGTTGCTCTGAAATATTCGCCTCCCGTAGTAGATGCAATTTGTCTTAACGTACCTTCATCTATTTCTACCGGGATATTTTGATACTCAATTCCATACGGTGTTTGAACCGGATACGGAGCCATACCTTGAGTTCCTACACCGATCGTATATACCCGAATGCCAAATGATTTCGCAATTTGTGCTGCGGTAACCGGAGCGATATCACCGGCATTATTTGTTCCGTCTGTCAACAAAATAATTGTCTTCGACTTTGCCGGACCGTCTTTAATACGATTTATTGCGGTTGCAAGTCCATCTCCGATTGCAGTCATATCGGCAATCATACCGCACTGAACATCTTTCAACAGATTCAGCAAAACGGCATGGTCGGTAGTCATCGGGCACATGGTGAAACTCTCACCGGCAAATATTACCAACCCGATATTATCATGCGTACGACCCGATATAAATTGTGCAGCCACATCTTTTGCCGCATCGATACGATTGGGGCTAAAATCACGGGCAAGCATACTGGTCGAAATATCTAAAGCAACAACAATATCGACCCCCTCTGTTGTCTGATTTTCCCAGCTGTCGGTCGATTGCGGACGTGCCAAGGCAACAATCACACATGCAATAGCTCCCAAACGCAAAGCAAAACGTAAATGCCGCAGATAGGCTTTGTATGTCGTCGATAATTTATCGAAAGCAAAAGTAGACGAAACCTGCAATGAAGCTTGTGCTTTTTTTTGCTTCATAACATACCAGACTATTGCCGGAAGGAGCAAAAGTAACAACCATAGATATAGAGGATTCGCAAATATCATAATTTTTCGTTTTTATTAGAGTCTGCAGAAGCAGAGGTATGTTCGCCCGACTCTACGCCGGACACTTTTTTTTCTTCGTTTACATCGGATACCGGAACTTCTTCCACAACTTTTGTTTCTTCTACAAAAGTTACGGCTTTCCTCATCACCGCCTCATTGTCGTCAGGAAGTGGCCTCATCTTAGCAAATTTCACAAAATCTGCCATTTCCAAAATTTGCTTCAGTTGTGAATCTACGGTCTTCGTTTCCTTATTCGAACGCAAAATAGACAATATCTGCGATGATGTCATTTCCATTGCATTGATATGAAAACGATCGTCTATATACTCGCGCAAGATTTCGGTCAACCGGGTATAATATTCCTTTTCTTGTCCATTTTGCCAAAGCTTATCTTCTTTTAAGACTTCCAAGGCTTTCAATGCCCGTTCATGCGGAGGCAACAAATCTTCTGGAGAGAGAAGGTCTTCTTTCGGTTTTTTCTTCTTTTTATAATAGAAATATCCGGCCACAATCAACGCCAACAGAATTATAATGCCGATAATGGTAAGAAATGTATCGGAAATATAATCCAACAATACAAAAGGAGGCTCTTGTACACCTTTTATATCAAGGGCAGCCTGAGTTGTATCTACCTCTACCGGAACCACTTTCAGACTCAATGTCTGAGTAGTAAATGTGTCTTTATTCAGAATATACCGAAATGGAGGTATATAATAAAAACCCGAATCGAAAGAGGTAATCAATATATCTCTGTTGATCTGAATGCGATTGTTTTCCAGCGATACCGTATCGGGTTTCGAAACATTCAGTATTTCCACTCCCGTAACCAAGGTATCGTTCAAAACCGGCATGAATACCATGTTGTCTTTGTCCTGAACAAGCTCAAGATGTATTCTCGTCTGTTCTCCCATCCATATAGATGTAGAATCCATCTTAGCCCTTACCACAGGATTTACGGCAAAAGACGGAACAGCGACAAAGATAGCCGAGACAACAGCAAAAAATCGCAACAATCGTTTTCTATAAATATTTTTCATCTCAGAATTTCCATTTTTTGGTTACAAGATCGAGATAATCATCCTCTATGTTTAAACAGATTCATTAAAGCCAAAACGTAGTCTTCATCTGTTGAAATAGAGGTTATATCGACACGGCTTTTACGGGTTGCATCATACACTCGGTTCTGACAGTCTGTCCACCATTGAGAATATGCGTTTCTCACCCGTTTTGAGGAAGTATCGATCCACAACTCTTTTCCCCGTTCAGAATCCTGCATTTTCATTAACCCGACATTCGGAAGTTCGGTTTCCCGCTTATCATACACCTGAACAGCAACAACATCGTGCTTACGATTGGCGACCGATAAGGCATTTTTAAAATTTTCTTCGGTGATAAAATCCGAAATAAAAAATGCAGTACACCTTTTTTTTATTGCATTGGTGAGATATTCCAATACCAGAGATAAATTTGTTCCGGTATGTTCCGGTTTAAAATCGATCAACTCCCGAATAATATAGAGAATATGTTTCCGTCCTTTCTTGGGGGGAATAAATTTTTCGACCTGATCGGAGAAAAAGATAACACCGATTTTATCATTATTCTGTATTGCCGAAAACGCCAATGTCGCGGCAATCTCAGTCATCGTCTCTTTTTTCGACTCTCCGACAGCTCCGAAATTGCGGCTGGCCGACACATCGATAAGTAACATAACGGTCAACTCCCGCTCTTCTTCGAAAACCTTAATATAGGGTTTATGGTGACGGGCCGTTACGTTCCAGTCGATGTCACGGACATCATCTCCAAATTGATATTCCCGAACTTCGGAAAAGGCCATTCCTCTCCCTTTAAAAGCCGTATGGTACTGCCCGGCAAAAATATTACGAGACAGTCCCCGCGTCTTTATCTCGATCTGACGGACTTTTTTTAATAATTCGGTTGTTTCCATACGTTACAATTCTCTCCGCAATGGTTACGGAACTTCTACTTTATTCAATATTTCGCTAATTACCTCTTCCGACGTAACATTATTTGCCTCTGCTTCATAGCTTAATCCGATACGATGACGCATAACGTCATGACATACGGCACGGACATCTTCAGGAATTACATAGCCACGCTGTTTCAAGAACGCATAGGAACGGGCTGCCAATGCCAAATTAATAGAGGCACGAGGTGAAGCTCCGAAAGAGATCATATCTTTTATGTCGGCCAATCCGTAATCTTGCGGGAAACGGGTAGCAAATACAATATCGACAATATAACGTTCGATTTTTTCATCGATATATACTTTACGAACAATATCCCGGGTTTCGATAATCTCTTCGGCTTTCAAAACCGGTTGTACTTTTGCCTTTTCGCCGGATATATTTTGACGGATAATCAGTTTTTCTTCTTCTTTTTTAGGATAACCTATGATAACTTTCAGCATGAAACGATCGACTTGTGCTTCGGGCAACGGATAGGTTCCTTCTTGTTCGATAGGGTTTTGAGTGGCCAATACGAGGAACGGATCATCCAACTTATAAGTCTCTTCACCAATCGTTACCTGACGCTCTTGCATAGCTTCCAACAAGGCACTTTGAACTTTTGCCGGAGCACGGTTTATTTCATCTGCCAAAACAAAATTCGCAAAAACCGGACCTTTCTTTACTTGGAATTGTTCTTTTGCCTGACTGTAAACCATCGTACCGATTACATCGGCCGGAAGCAAGTCGGGTGTAAACTGAATACGGTTATACTTGGCATCAATCAGAGAAGCAAGGGTCTTAATCGCCAATGTTTTTGCCAATCCGGGAACACCTTCCAGCAATATATGTCCATTAGACAATAATCCGATCAAAAGAGAATCGACAAGATGTTTCTGACCGACAATGACTTGATCCATACCCATTGTGATCATATTCACAAAAGAGCTCTTACTGGCAATAAGCTCGTTAAGTTCTCGAATATCAACTGTTTGACTCATATTTTTTTCTATTTAAATATGTTATTTATTTCTATCTCCATGTACTGTTGCAAAAGTAGGTATGTTGTTTTTAAATTTAACAGTTTAAACGTTAAAAAAAAGAGAAATATGTATTAAAAAAAACTAAGTCGCCCCTTCAGTTTCATCGAGCGACTTAGTCTATATCAGTTATTCTTCATATTTTCTCAATATTTTCTCGGCAAGAGCCTTCGCTTTTGCGACAGACTCTTTACTCCCCGAATTTATCCCATATTTCTCTGCATCGGGAATTACCAATACCGTACCGATTGGGACATTATTGGGATTTTCTATTTTTGCTTTATTTTCTTCATAGATATAAACCCAGAAAGTTTTATGGCCATAGTGTTTTAACGAAATAGTCGTTAAAAATATACCGGGTTTCATAACTTCCGTAACCGGAGTTTTTATTTTGTCCGGAACTTTTTCCTGAGGCCTCACCGCTACCGAATCGGGTTTACGAGAAGATATGCTATCTTTCTCTTTACCAACATTTTCTACACTGCCATGTGCCTCTATCGTTTTCTGATGCACTACCGCCGTCGCCTTTATAGAGTCAGTCACCATCATTTCAACAATCGTCAGAGAATCTTTGTTCTCTTTTATTCCCATTTTATCTTTTTTTATGGTAACGGTCATCGGATGCATTGTCAGGTTCATCTCTTTATAGGTGTCGACTTTATCGAAATACAACCATCCCAAGATTATCAAGGATGCCAAAAGAGAGGCCGACAAAAATCCGGATAAATAACCTAACCGAAAGCGATGTTTAAACTCTTTTGCAATATCAGAGCGTGATAAATCGGGCGATGCCTTTAACGGAGCGGAAGATTCCTCTTGAGGAGCTTCCGAAGGAGCTTCTGACAAACTTTCGACTTCAGGTAACGTATATGATGTTTCTTTACTTTCCGGGCAAACCGAACTTTCCGATCCGGAATCAGAAACCGTTTCTTCACGGACATCCTCAACCTCAGTCTCTTCAAAATCCAAGACATTATCATCATCATCGTCGTCCATGGCTGTCACAACAGCATCGGTCATGACATCATCGGGGAGTATTTCGGTTTCGAAACAGGAGAACGGAGCATTAACGGCCTCTTTCAGATTTTCATCCGGTGAGAATGTCAATTTATAATGCCCGGGAATTTCAAAAGGCAAACCGGTTTGGATATTCACGCTGGAGCGCTTCTCTACCCACACGATTTTAAACACCCCTAATCCGTTAATTTTCAAGGTCTCCCCTTTCGATATAACCTCAGATGCCAATCCGAAAAACTCTTTCAGAAAGAGCTCGGCATCTTTTTTCGTACATCCGGCCTTTTGGGCAAGGAGTTCTACCAAATCGGGTAAAGCTATTTTACTGTTCATTTCCGGGAATGCCTTTTAATCGGTTTTTAATTACAGTGCCCGGCTTAAAACACAATACGATTTTAGGCGGGATAAGCATACGCTTCCCTGTTGCCGGATTTACAGAAACCCGCTCCAACTTTTTTCGCGGTTCAAAAATACCGAAGCCCTGCACAGACAAGGTGTCCATTTGGCTGCAACGATCTTTTATAATCTGTAACATATCTGAAAAAAGATTGTCTATCTCTTTTTTATCTTTTCCCAGTCTGACTTGAAGTTCTTCTATAAATTGCTTATGTTCCACACGACTTTATTTAAACAATTCGGTTGCTATATTACGTTTTTTTTTCGGTTTTTCAAAATAAATTTTCCGATTCGGACAAAACAACGATTTATTGTTTTTATTCAAGATTTTGAAAGAGTCGAATACAAAATAACAAAATAAATCTTATATTTACCTATTCAGCATAAAAGTATTTAGAGGTTATGAGCCAAGATCGGAGATTTTTCAAGAGAGACATCAGCTGGTTATCTTTCAATTATCGAGTTTTGTCAGAATCCCGAAATCAAAAACTGCCTATATTCGAACGGATAAAATTTCTGTCTATATTCTCTTCGAATTTGGAAGAATTCTATAAAATACGCATATCGGAATACCGACAGACCATTGCTCAGGAAAACAGCAACTCTGAAGCGAAATCTCGTGCCGAAGAAATCTTATACGAAATCAATAAAGAGGTAAGCAGGCAAATGCAAGATTTTTTCTTTATATTCCGAGACGAGATTTTACCCGAACTTGCCCGAAACAATATTATTTTATATCAAGGTGAACAACCGCTGTTAGAAATACACCGGGCTTTTATCCGCAACTATTTTTATGACGAAATATTTCCATTTCTGCAACCGGTGCTGATTCTGAAAGATGATATTTCATCTTTCCTGAGAGATAATCGGTTATACCTGATCATAAGGCTTTATAAAAAAGAAAGAGTCGAACCGTATTATGCTTTAATAAAAATTCCGTTTTCCAAAGTACCTCGATTCATAACACTCCCGTCTATCGAAAAGACACACTATCTGATGTTTATCGACGATGCAATCGGATATAATCTGGACATTGTATTTCCCGGGTTTATCATCGACTCTTATTACAGCATCCGTATTTCGAGAGATGCCGACTTTTCGATCGATCCTCATCGAGACTATGATCTGGTGGAAGAGATACAAAAAAGCGTAAAAAAAAGAAAGACAGGCCGTACAAACCGCATGGTGTATAATCACCGGATGCCGACCGAAATGCTTCGCTTTTTATGTGAGACATACCACATTCCTATGTCCCAATGTATTCCTGCCGGACGCTATCTGACATTGGAAGACCTCATTAAACTCCCGAATCCCGGATCTCCCGACCTGACATTACCGCCTTTTATGCCGATGCGCGTTTCTTTGTTCGACCAAACCAAATCGATGTTCAAGGTTATAAAAAAACAAGATGTACTGTTATGCTATCCTTATCAGTCGTTCGATTACTTGGTTCGTTTTTTTACCGAAGCTGCTTATGACCCGAAAGTCGATGAGATAAAAATCACCCAATACAGGGTTGCCGAAGAGTCGGCAATCGTCAATGCCCTTATCGCTGCGGCCAAAAACGGTAAAAAAGTGACAGTATTTGTCGAATTGAAAGCCCGGTTCGATGAGGAGAATAACATTGCGACCTCTGAACGGATGAAAAAACATGGAATAAAGATAATATATAGTACACCGGGATTGAAAGTGCACGCCAAAATAGCATTGATACGCCTTCACCCCCCAAAAGAAGAAAGTAGCGGAAAAAATTTTGCATACCTGAGTACCGGTAATTTTAACGAGAAAACCGCCAAGATATATTCCGATATGGGTTTGTTCACTTCCGACAAGGCATTGACACAAGAATTGAGTTTATTATTCAATATACTCGAAGGGAAATCGGCAAATCCTTATTTCAAGCAATTGATCGTGTCTCCGTTCAATATGATTTTTTCTTTACAAGAAAAGATCGCTCACGAGATCGAACTTGCCAAACAAGGCAAAAAGGCCTACATCATTTTAAAAATGAACGGTTTACAAGATGAAGGCATGATAAGGTTATTATATGATGCCAGCGAGGCGGGAGTAAAAATAGACTTGATCATACGGGGCATTTGTTGCCTTGTTCCCGGACAACCTTACAGCAAAAACATAAAAATTATTCGTATTGTCGATGAATTTTTAGAACATTCCCGTGTGTGGTATTTTAATGCCGACGGCAAAGAAGAGGTATTCTTGAGTTCGGCCGATTGGATGAAAAGAAACTTGTCACGCCGAATCGAGACCGCATTTCCGATCACAGACGAACAAATAAAACAAAAAATCATCAAGGTATTACAATTGCAACTGCAAGATAACACCCAAGCCTGCCTGATCGATGAACATTTGCAAAATATTCCCGTAACCGATAACTCCGAAAAAGAAATAAGGTCTCAAAAATGTATCTACGAACTTTTGAAAAACGAGGAGGATTCTACCATTCATAT
Source organism: uncultured Bacteroidales bacterium (assembly GCA_949297285.1). Lineage (GTDB taxonomy): Bacteria > Bacteroidota > Bacteroidia > Bacteroidales > Coprobacteraceae > Coprobacter. Next base: position 5,439 of record CASFRL010000052.1, on the reverse strand, counting down.
TTGAATCCGGGAAAAGAAGAATAGGGATACTGCCTCACGGTTTCGGTTTGTAAAGAAGCGACAAGCTCTGCAATATTCATTATGGGCAACGGATAGTTTTTAAAAGCCGATTCTGATGTCTTAAGCACCAGCATTCCTCTTAAAGAACCTATCGAGATTCCGATCAATATGTTCAATAGCTGGGGCATGACAAAAACATTCTGATTCTGCACATAGACAAACTCATTCATCCCTTTTATTTTAAATACCGACTTGACCTCATAAGTCAATAAATTCTCCGATTCGGTATGATAAATCACCCCGACAACCAATTCCATGAGATTTTTACGGATATCGGGTAAAACATTCAACAACAATTTCACGAAAATCGTTTCTTGTATGTCATCATCGGGTTTTGTCTTGTCATCATACAATAGTTCTTCTATTTTTACCAATTGTATCTGCATTGCAACTTTATCCATAGCTTTTTTATTTTCAGAATTAAAACAGATCAAAAAACGAGAATGTTTAAATCGTTTTTTAAAAAGAGAATCTGCAATCATTCTTAATTTAGAATGATTATCTTTGTTACCAGAATAAACCAAACTAAAAATGAGCAAGAACAAGAACCCTTGGGTCATATCTACAATCATACTTTCGTTTCTCCTTTTAGCAATTACCGGACTATTCTGGTATCGCTATAACAGCGAACACACGACATTCGAGATTACCGACGACTTAGGTGGCAATATATTCCCGTCGGCCATTCTTTCTGTTGCCGTTTCCGACACGCAGATCGTCGTCCCGGCAGATACGTCATACTTAGGGAATCCGAAATCGAGTATTGCTATCCGCATAAAATCGGGAGTAGCCCATAGTAAAGTCAGAATCACCGTGGGTGCGACTCCCTTTTTCGAAGAATCGGTTTCTGAATTTATCTTGGAAAAGCCTAAAACCGAATACAAAATATATCCGGACATTATCTGGAAATACGATGCCTTAAAGCAAGCCATACAGCCTTCTCCTGTCAGCGTAGCCATACAAGTGGAATTGAACCGGAAAAAGATGGGACGACACGTTAAAACGATGTCGGTAAGAAGTATCAATGAATGTTTATTGGGCTATATCGATGAAAAACAAAAGTTCCATGATACCGGAATATTTTTCGCGGCTTATGTAAATGAAGACCATCCGATGATCGATATTATCCTGAAAGAGGCATTAAACACTCGTATCGTAAACAGATTTCTCGGGTATCAATATCAAGGGAAATATGTAGAAAAACAAGTTTATGCCATCTGGAACGCTTTACAGAAACGCAACTTAAAATACAGTTCGATATCATCTTCAAGTCTATCATCGAATGTCGTATTCTCGCAACGTGTACGTTTGTTTGAAGATGTTCTGGAATCTGCTCAAATAAATTGTGTAGATGGCAGCGTTTTATTTGCATCGTTACTTAAAGCGATCAATATCGACCCCATACTGGTAAGAATGCCCGGACACATGTTTGTTGGCTATTATCTGGACAAGAAACACACGCAAAAAGATTTTCTGGAGACAACCATGATCGGTGACGTCAACTTAGATGACTTTTTTCCGGAAGAGCAGTTAGACTCGACCATGGTCGGAAAAAGCCAGAATGAAATTTCTTATACGATATTCAATAAGTCAAAAGAATACGCAAACAAACGGTATAAAGAAAACCAAACGGCCATAGAAAGCAAGAAAAAGTTTTATACGCTTCTGGAAATATCCAGAAACATACGTAAAGATATACAGCCTATCGGCAAATAACATTATCGCAATGCGGCAACTTCAAATACGGGCAGAAATAAAGGGAAATTTGATATAGCACCCCTATTTCTGCCCGCATCGATTGCGAAAAATTCCTTTCAACGATATTTTTAATTCAGATCGATAATTTCCCGAACAAAATAGACTCCGTCATAATCAGCCGCAAATCCTTCATCCCATTTTCCATTATACTCGACCTTTAAAGTAGCATTTACCGGAACACCATTCTTCTGTCCTTTAGTCACCTTATCGTATAAAGCGATCAGTTTTCCGGTTTTATCTATGATCCAGAATTCCTCATCGCTCTCCTCCGGTTTAAAAGAATACACTTCGTGTCCAATGCGTAAAATGCCTTTCAATGTATAGAGGATATCTGTCGACAACCCGACACTTTCCTCATCTGCAAACTCAATGCTATTTTCATCGAATAATGGAGCGTCTTGCCCTATCTCCACAAACAATACCTTATCCGGATGATTTTCATGCACCTCAAAATAGCGACTGCCACTATTGCCGACGCCCCATCCGCTACATGTCGACGGGACAGGTTCTTTTTGCATCATCTCATCCATTTGCTTGGCATACTTGCCATCAGGCACGATAACATATCGATGCACACCCCGGTGATCTGATTTTATTTCTTTCAATTTACAAGTCTGCTCTTTATCCCAACCCTCAATCGTTTCTAAAAGCGGAATAAGCTCATTTATATCACTATTTTTCAGGTCAAATATCTGAATTTTCTTATGAGGTGCAGCATCACCCGTTCTAACCATTACAATTCCGGGTAAAGAGGGGTCTCCTATCAATCTTATATTTTCACTTTCCTGCACCATCAATCGAAGTCCTGCGCCGGACAATTTAGTCCATTCAAACCCCTCATAAGCAGGACGTAGAGCGTTTAGCGGGTTCGACATCATCGGCAATTCAGATTCCGATTTACGGACAAAACTCATCCGGTTATTTTTTCGTTCTACTGTCAATGTGTCATTGATAAGACTGATAATATTCAGGGTATCTGAGAATCGAATGGTCTGACCGTTCCCGATACTTTCTCCGTCAAGAATAAGCAGATCGTCCGATTTTTTCCAACTATGATATTTCAATGTCGCCATCCCGAGAGATTCGGCCATCCCGTCCGGTTTTAAACTCATCCCTTGTATATAAGAAACATTCTGCGGTAATATTTCGAGCCAACATCCCGTCAGATCGACATCACTATTTTTTACAGCACAAGCAGATACGACAAACACCGATAACCAAATAATTTTTCTCATACGTTCAGATTCTTTTTAACTTTTTGAAGTATTAAATTTCAATCGTTTCACCACAAAACAGATAGTGGATATGATTTACAGAATGAGGCAAATAGCGCTTCCTCACAACTTTTCCCTTAATCGTTTTTCATATATACAGATTGCTCTATACTCGAAAATATTTGTCGAACAAGAGTTTTAAAATGATCAAATGAACAAATTATAAAATGGGTATAATACGAAAGCAAAATCGACCGATAAGAGTTTTCCAACTCTTCGCATTCCCTTATTGGAGATTGATAGATACCATATCGGTCTTTAAATTGGAATTGATAGTTTTCAAACTCAAATAAAGAAGTATTTCCCTTCACATCATCATAAAAGTTTTTAAAAATACGTTTATGATGTTCCGTAAAATCCGACCCTATATCTGAATAAAACAATAGATAAGGGACTTTTTCTGCTATTTCCTCAATCTCATTGCATTTTTTCAACGATTCAATCGAAAATTCTTTATTTATAAGATATAAATCGGCATTAGTTACCAAAATCGGTACAATAAAACGAGGTATTGCATCATCGATATGCCCGTAAACATTTTCTAAAATAGCATCACGGATCAAGTATGGCAAAGCATATTTAAGTTGCAAGATACCATGCCTTATATCTTTGTCAAAAACATCTCCATTATTAAAATTGACCTCTACACCCTTAGGCGAGAAACTGAATATCTGCTCAAAATCATAAATAGGTTTTTGCGACACTATTTTTTTAGAAAAAGATGTTATTCCTCGTGTTGCATAACCCAATGTCTGATTCGAAAAATCAAACAAATCAAGTTCAGGCAGAAAAACCCAACCTTTCCCTTCATCACGATATTTACACTCTACCAATAATTCAATGATTGCATCGACTCGATCATCATTATTCAAAGGCACGAATCCTAAACCTTTTAAATCACAAGAAAACTCTTTATAATCAGCTCCTTCTTTCCTTGGGAAAGAATAATCGTAAGAAATACTCATGTTTTGGTCTACCAAGACCTTAGCAGCTTCAAACTCTAAAGGAATACTTGAAGACAAAAGACGGCTTTTCCATTTTTTTGACGCATCCATACAAAAGTTTTTGCATATGTTATCGATACCAAATATATAATTTTTTTATCGGAATAATCAAAATAAGGGGCATTATTGATAAAATCTGCCAGATTTGCTCTACATCTTTTCAAACAGCCAGAACATTTGATAAAACATGCCATAAAAGATTTTTTATAAAGAAAAGCCCTATCGATTCTACCCCAATACCCTCTCTCAAAAACAGATGTTTATAAAATTCTATCGAAAATTTGGTTGCAAATACAAATTAAGACTTTGAAAGTAAAAACCTTTAGCCTATCTTTGCAACGTTGCAGTTTTATCTGCTTCGCTTTTTATTTTACATATTATTTAGCTCAACCGCTCTCGAATCACCACATCAGAAGGCTACGAGCTGAACCAATACACGTTGGAAGTGTTACCCCCATATTGGGCGCAGACTTCTTCCCATAGTGTATTGTGGCTTGTGGTGAGCCAGAGAGCGTATGGCGATTGTCTGCGCTTTTCTTTTGGTTAAACGTATGATATTCGCTTTACAATTTGGCAATATTGCAAAAAAAATACGTTTAACTAAAAAAAATTGTAAAATGAAAAAGTTATTTTTATTGGGATTAATTATCCCCTTGTTCAGTACTTCGTGCTGCTCTATTTTTACAAGTGCAAAACAAACTATAACCTTTGTCGGGAAAGAAGGCACAAAAATCTATGACAATGGTATGAAAATAGCTACCATCGGCGAAAGTGGAGAAACGAGCGTGCGCATCAGAAAGAAAATATCCTCTAAAGAACTTATTGCAAAGAAAGAAGGTTATAAACCAACTCCGTTAATGTTAGAGTCATCTTTCAATCCGGTAGCTTGCATTAATCTGCTGAATGTATTGGCTTGGGGGATCGACTTAGGTACTCAAAAAGCGTTTAAATGGGAAAATACGTACTTTGAAATTGATATGGAAGAAGAAAAATAAAGCGGTATAATAAATTGTATCACTGAATATTAAAGTTAAAAAAGCGTGCAAATATAGATATTTGAATAGCTTTTGAACTCTATATAAATTCAGGTCCATAAAGTAGAAAAGGCGGTTACGATTTTCGTAACCGCCTTTTCCTATCTCCTATTTTCCGTATAAATAAAAAAGGCTTCCAAGTCGCTAAACCAGCGTTACTTAAAAGCCTTCTTTGAGGTTCCTGGCGGATTCGAACCGCCGTAAACGGTTTTGCAGACCGGTGCCTAGCCACTCGGCCAAGGAACCTTGTTTTGTATTTGCGCTTGCAAAGGTAGCGTATTTTTTTTATTGTGCAAGACAAATACAAAT
>CASFRL010000051.1 GCA_949297285.1 uncultured Bacteroidales bacterium | reverse complement strand
CGTCTCACAGCGTATAGTTGTCTTAACAACAGAAAAATATAATTATTTTTAATTCATAATTGAATTACAGATGTCTTTAAACACTCAAAATCAAAGAATTAATTTTGCTTCTATTAAGAATCCGATGCAGTATCCGGATTTCCTGGAAGTGCAATTGAAGTCGTTTCATGACTTCATGCAACTGGACACACCGCCTGAATTGCGTAAGAAGGATGGACTCTACAAAGTATTCTCTGAGAATTTCCCTATTGCAGACACCCGCAACAATTTCGTGCTCGAGTTCCTTGACTACTATGTTGATCCGCCACAATATTCAATAGACGAATGTTTGGAAAGAGGTCTTACATATAGTGTCCCTTTGAAAGCTAAGATGAAGCTTTATTGTACAGACCCCGATCACGAAGATTTTGACACAGTGATTCAGGATGTATTCTTGGGTCCGATTCCATATATGACACCTAAAGGTACATTCGTAATAAATGGTGCTGAACGTGTGGTTGTTTCTCAGCTTCACCGTTCTCCAGGTGTATTTTTCGGACAGAGCGTTCATGCTAATGGTACAAAACTATATTCCGCACGTATCATCCCATTCAAGGGGTCATGGATTGAGTTCGCTACAGATATAAACAATGTCATGTATGCTTACATTGACCGTAAGAAAAAGTTGCCTGTTACAACTTTGCTTCGTGCTGTTGGTTTTGAAAATGATAAAGACATTCTTGAAATCTTCAATCTCGCAGAAGAAATTAAAGTTAACAAACAGAACCTTAAGAAAATTGTAGGAAGAAAGCTTGCTGCACGTGTTCTCAAAACATGGACTGAAGATTTCGTTGATGAAGATACTGGTGAAGTAGTATCTATCGAACGTAATGAGGTAGTTATAGACCGTGAAACAGTTATTGAGCCAGACCATATTGAAGTAATTCTGGAATCTGGAGTGCAGAACATTCTTGTTCACAATGACAATGCTAACGCTTCTGACTACTCAATTATATATAATACACTACAGAAAGACCCGTCTAACTCTGAGAAGGAAGCTGTATTGTACATATACAGACAGTTGAGAAATGCTGATCCAGCTGATGATGCAAGTGCAAGAGAGGTTATAAACAACCTGTTCTTCTCTGAAAAACGTTATGATTTGGGTGATGTAGGTCGCTACAGAATAAACAAGAAGTTATCACTTGACACTTCTATGGATGTCAGAGTGCTGACTAAACAAGATATTATCGAAATCATCAAATACCTTATCGAGCTTATTAACTCTAAGGCTGACGTTGATGATATCGACCACTTGAGTAACCGTCGTGTACGTACTGTGGGCGAACAGCTTTCAAACCAGTTCTCCATTGCGTTGGCACGTATGAGCCGTACTATCCGCGAACGTATGAACGTACGTGATAATGAGGTGTTTACTCCGATTGATTTGATCAATGCCAAGACTATTTCGTCTGTTATCAACTCATTCTTCGGAACTAACGCTTTGTCACAGTTCATGGATCAGACTAACCCATTGGCTGAGATTACTCATAAACGTCGTCTTTCTGCCCTTGGTCCTGGTGGTCTTTCACGTGACCGTGCTGGTTTTGAGGTACGTGACGTACACTATACTCACTACGGACGTTTGTGTCCTATCGAGACTCCTGAAGGTCCGAACATCGGTTTGATTTCATCTTTGTGTGTGTATGCGAAGATAAATGACCTTGGATTTATCGTGACTCCTTATCGTAAAGTTAAGGACAGTGTCGTTGACTTGTCGCCGGAAGGTATTGAATACTTGTCAGCCGAAGAGGAAGAAGATGTAATCATTGCCCAGGGTAATGCTCCTCTTAATGATGATGGAACATTTATCCGCGAAAAGGTGAAGGCTCGTCGTGATGCTGATTATCCTGTTGTCACTCCTGATCAGGTACAGTTGATGGACGTATCTCCTCAGCAGATTGCATCTATCGCTGCATCATTGATTCCATTTCTTGAACATGATGACGCCAACCGTGCGTTGATGGGATCTAACATGATGCGTCAGGCTGTACCGTTGCTTCGTACCGAAGCGCCTATTGTAGGTACGGGTCTTGAAGGGCAATTGATTCGTGATTCGCGTACGCAAATTACGGCCGAAGGATCGGGTGTTATCGAATTTGTCGATGCTACGACGATTCGTATCCGTTATGACCGTACCGAAGATGAAGAGTTTGTTAGTTTCGAAGATGCCGTTAAAGAATATACGATACCGAAATTCCGCAAGACAAACCAGAGTACGACTGTCGATTTGCGTCCGATCTGCCGCAAAGGCGACCGCGTAGTTGCCGGCCAGATTCTTACCGAAGGTTATTCTACCGAAAATGGAGAATTGGCATTGGGTAAAAACCTGAAAGTGGCGTTTATGCCTTGGAAAGGTTATAACTATGAGGATGCTATCGTGCTGAACGAACGTGTAGTTCGTGAAGATATTCTGACATCGGTACACGTAGATGAATATTCTCTTGAAGTGCGTGAAACCAAACGTGGTATGGAAGAGCTTACTTCGGATATCCCGAATGTGAGTGAAGATGCTACCAAGGATTTGGACGAACGCGGTATCATCCGTATCGGTGCACATGTCGGTCCTGGAGATATTATGATCGGAAAGATTACTCCGAAAGGAGAGTCTGATCCTTCTCCTGAAGAAAAATTATTGCGGGCTATATTCGGAGACAAAGCCGGAGATGTAAAAGATGCTTCATTAAAAGCTACACCGTCTTTGAAAGGGGTAGTTATCGGAACTAATCTTTTCTCTCGTGCAATTAAGAAACGTAAATCGAAATTAAGCGATAAGGCTATTTTGCCAAAACTGGATGAAGAGTACGAAGCAAAACAGGCAGCTCTTAAAGATCTGCTGATCGAAAAACTTTTGGTACTGACCAATGGAAAAACTTCACAAGGGGTAAAAGACTATTTGGGAACCGAAGTTATTGCTAAAGGTGCTAAATTCTCTCAAAAAGCGTTGGCTGAGATAGACTATACCTCAATACAAGTTAGTAAATGGACGGCCGATCCTGCCAAGAATGACTTGATTCGGGCTACGATCATGAACTACTTGAAGAAATATAAGGAAATCGATGCCGAGTTGCGTCGTCGTAAATTTGACATCTCTATCGGAGATGAACTTCCCTCGGGAATTGTTCAATTGGCAAAAGTTTACATTGCCAAGAAACGTAAGATCAGCGTAGGGGATAAGATGGCCGGCCGTCACGGAAACAAGGGTATTGTATCACGTGTCGTTCGTCAAGAAGATATGCCTTTCTTGGAAGATGGTACTCCGGTAGATATTGTATTGAACCCGTTGGGTGTGCCTTCTCGTATGAACCTTGGACAGATTTTTGAAACTGTTTTGGGTTGGGCAGGCGTGAAACTGGGCGAAAAGTTTGCAACGCCGATTTTTGACGGTGCAAGTCTCGATGATTTGAATGAATGGACCGATAAGGCCGGATTGCCTCGTTATGGGAAATCTTATTTGTATGACGGTCACACGGGCGAACGCTTTGACCAACCGGCAACCGTAGGTGTAATATACATGCTGAAACTCGGTCACATGGTTGAAGACAAGATGCATGCTCGTTCGATAGGTCCGTACTCTCTTATTACTCAGCAACCATTGGGTGGTAAGGCTCAGTTTGGAGGTCAGCGTTTCGGAGAAATGGAGGTTTGGGCGTTGGAAGCATTTGGTGCAGCCCATATACTTCAAGAAATCTTGACGATTAAGTCTGATGATGTTGTCGGTCGTTCGAAGGCTTATGAAGCCATTGTCAAGGGCGAACCGATGCCGACTCCGGGTATTCCTGAGTCTCTCAATGTATTGTTGCATGAATTGAGAGGTCTTGGTCTTAGTATCACTTTAGAATAATAAAATAGAGATAGCGATGCTCCGTCCTTGTAAGGGGACGGAGACGCTTCGAATTCTGATAACGCTTTATAAACTAAATATATGGCTTTTAGAAAAGAGAACAAGATAAAGAGTAACTTTTCGAAGATTTCCATAGGATTGGCTTCTCCGGAAGAAATTCTTGAAGGATCGAGTGGCGAAGTCCTGAAACCGGAAACCATCAACTACCGTACATATAAACCTGAACGGGACGGATTGTTTTGTGAACGGATATTCGGTCCGGTAAAAGATTATGAATGTCATTGCGGTAAGTATAAACGCATACGTTATAAAGGTATTGTCTGTGACCGTTGCGGTGTTGAAGTTACCGAAAAGAAAGTTCGTCGTGAGCGTATGGGACACATTCAATTGGTCGTTCCTGTTGCTCATATTTGGTATTTCCGTTCTTTACCTAATAAAATCGGGTATTTGCTCGGATTGCCGACTAAAAAACTGGATGCAATTATATATTACGAACGGTATGTGGTAATACAACCCGGAGTAAAAGACGATCTGGCAGTGTATGATTTACTTTCCGAAGAAGAATATCTGGATATCCTGGATTCTTTGCCTAAAGAAAATCAGATGTTGGATGATACCGATCCGAACAAGTTTATTGCCAAGATGGGTGCAGAAGCAATCTATGACCTTTTGGCTCGTTTAGACTTGGATGAACTTTCGTATGAATTGCGTCATCGTGCCAGCACCGATGGTTCTCAGCAACGCAAAAACGAAGCTTTGAAACGTCTTCAGGTCGTAGAATCGTTCCGGGCGTCAAAGCAACGGAATCGTCCCGAGTGGATGATTTTGAAAGTCGTTCCGGTTATTCCTCCCGAGTTGCGTCCTCTTGTTCCTTTGGATGGTGGACGTTTTGCAACTTCCGATTTGAACGATCTTTATCGTCGGGTGATTATCCGTAACAACCGTTTGAAACGATTGATGGAAATTAAAGCTCCTGAAGTGATTTTACGAAACGAAAAACGTATGCTTCAGGAAGCTGTGGACTCTCTGTTGGATAACTCGCGTAAATCGAGTGCCGTAAAAACCGATGCCAATCGTCCGTTAAAATCGCTTTCTGACAGTTTGAAAGGAAAACAAGGTCGTTTCCGTCAAAACTTGTTGGGAAAACGTGTCGATTATTCGGCTCGTTCGGTAATCGTTGTAGGTCCTGAACTGAAAATGCACGAATGCGGTCTTCCGAAAGATATGGCCGCAGAACTATATAAGCCGTTTGTTATTCGTAAATTGATCGAACGCGGTATTGTTAAGACGGTTAAGTCTGCCAAAAAAATCGTCGATCGCAAAGAACCCGTTGTATGGGATATCCTGGAACATGTAATGAAAGGGCATCCGGTATTGCTCAACCGTGCGCCGACGTTGCACCGTTTAGGTATTCAGGCTTTCCAACCGAAAATGATCGAAGGTAAGGCTATCCAGTTGCATCCGTTGGCATGTACGGCATTTAATGCCGACTTCGATGGTGACCAGATGGCCGTACACTTGCCTTTGGGAAATGAAGCCATTCTGGAAGCTCAAATGCTGATGTTGGGAGCGCACAATATTCTTAACCCGGCTAACGGAGCTCCTATCACGGTGCCTTCTCAGGATATGGTGCTTGGATTGTATTACATTACAAAACTGCGTCCCGGATCTTTGGGTGAAGGATTGGTATTCTACGGACCGGAAGAGGCTGAAATTGCCTATAATGAAGGAAAAGTTTCTCTTCATGCTCCGGTAAAAGTCGTAGTGAAAGATCTCGATGAAAACGGAAATATCGTAGATGTACTTCGTGACACATCTGTCGGACGGGTTTTAGTGAATGAAAAAGTCCCGGTAGAAGTCGGATACATTAACGAAATTCTTACGAAAAAATCGTTACGTGGCATTATCGGTAAAGTAATCAAGGTTTGTGGTGTCGTTCGTGCCGCTCAATTCCTCGATGATATTAAGAATCTGGGGTATCAGATGGCATTCAAAGGCGGTTTGTCCTTTAACCTTGCCGATGTGATCATTCCACCTGAAAAAGAGGCGTTGGTTAACGAAGGTTATGCCAACGTAGAACAGATCATGGCGAATTACAACATGGGATTCATTACCTATAATGAACGATATAACCAGATTATCGATACATGGACTCATGTCAATTCTAAATTGTCGGATATCTTGATGAAGCAATTGACGAATGACAACCAAGGATTTAACTCTGTATTTATGATGTTGGATTCTGGAGCCCGTGGTTCTAAAGAACAGATTCGTCAGCTTTCGGGTATGCGTGGTTTGATGGCAAAACCTCAGAAATCAGGAGCTGAAGGCGGTCAAATTATCGAGAACCCTATTTTGGCAAACTTCAAAGAGGGATTGTCTGTGTTGGAGTACTTTATCTCTACTCACGGAGCTCGTAAAGGTCTTGCCGATACCGCTTTGAAAACAGCCGATGCCGGATATCTGACCCGTCGTTTGGTAGACGTAGCACACGATGTCATTATTCATGAAGAAGATTGCGGTACATTGAGAGGTCTTGTATGTACCGAATTGAAAAATAATGAAGAAGTTGTCGCTTCTCTTGAAGAACGTATTTTGGGACGTGTTTCGGTTCATGATATACAACATCCTTTGACAGGTGAAATTCTGGTTCATGCCGGAGAAGAAATCACCGAAGACATCGCTAAGAAGATAGGCGAATCGCCGATCGAACGTGTCGAAATCCGTTCGGTATTGACTTGTGAGTCGAAAAAAGGTGTTTGTGCAAAATGTTATGGACGTAATTTGGCAACCAATCGTTTGGTTCAAAAAGGTGAAGCTGTCGGCGTTATTGCTGCTCAATCTATCGGTGAACCGGGAACTCAGTTGACACTGCGTACATTCCATGTGGGAGGTATTGCTTCTAATATAGCTGCCGTGTCGAACGTTACTTCGCGTTATGATGGAATTCTTGAAATAGATGAACTTCGTACCGTAGATAGCATCGATGAAACCGGTAAGAAAGTAATGATCGTCGTTGGTCGTTTGGCCGAAATGCGTATTGTCGACCCGAATACGAAGATCGTATTGACAACTACCAATATACCTTATGGATCGAAATTGTATTTCAACAGTGGAGATACTCTTAAGAAAGGTGATGTTGTCTGCGAATGGGACCCGTTCAATGCCGTTATCGTTTCGGAAGTTACCGGTAAAGTAAAATTCGAAAATGTTATTGAAGGGGTAACTTATAAAGTTGAATCTGACGAGCAGACCGGTCTTCGTGAAAAGATCATTATCGAGTCTAAAGACAGAGCACGTGTTCCTTCGGCTCTTATCTTGGATGAGAAAGGCGAAGTACTCCGTACCTATTCATTGCCTATGGGTGCTCACCTTATGGTAGATGAAGGTCAAGAAATAAAGTCAGGAGATGTATTTGTGAAGATTCCGCGTGCCGTAGGTAAAGCCGGAGATATCACGGGAGGTCTTCCTCGTGTTACCGAGTTGTTTGAGGCTCGTAATCCGTCAAATCCTGCTGTCGTTTCTGAAATCGATGGAGAGATTAACTTCGGTAAGGTAAAACGTGGTAACCGAGAAATTTCTGTTGTCTCGAAAACCGGAGAAGTTAAGAAATATCTGGTTCCGCTGTCAAAACAAATATTGGTACAAGAAAACGATTATGTCCGTGCCGGAACTCCGCTTTCGGATGGAGCGATTACCCCGTCTGATATTTTGGCGATTAAAGGACCGACAGCTGTTCAAGAGTATATCGTGAACGAAGTCCAAGATGTATATCGTCTGCAAGGTGTGAAAATTAATGATAAGCACTTTGAAGTTATCGTTCGTCAAATGATGCGTAAAGTCATGGTGATAGATCCGGGTGATACTCGTTTCTTGGAACAGCAGATCATCGATAAACATGAGTTTATGGAAGAAAATGATCGTATCTGGGGCAAGAAAGTAGTTGTCAATGCCGGTGATTCTCAGACAATGAAGCCGGGACAGATTGTAACTGCTCGTAAATTGCGGGATGAAAATTCGGCTTTGAAGCGTCGTGATTTACGTCTGGTTGAAGTTCGTGATGCTGTGCCTGCAACCTCAGAACAGATACTGCAAGGTATTACGCGTGCCGCTCTTCAGACTTCGAGCTTTATGTCGGCCGCTTCATTCCAGGAAACTACAAAAGTTTTGAACGAAGCTGCTATTAACGGTAAAGTCGATAAACTCGAAGGAATGAAAGAGAATGTAATATGCGGACATTTGATTCCTGCCGGTACCGGTCAGCGTGAATTTGACAAATTGATTGTCGGTTCGAAAGAAGAATTTGACCGAGTATTTGCCAACCGGAAAAATGTAATAGATTTCTAATTTTGAATTCTTATAAAAAAGATAGCCCGAGGAGATCTCCTCGGGCTATCTTTTTTTAGTATGAAGAATTATATTTTTCTTTTGCAAAATCGTTCACATTGCATTGCAATGTCATAGCCTAACATGGCCCCCAATATAAAATCTTCCTCCGGAGTGAGTTTATTTAACGGTTTATCGATGAATTTGCGTACGGTTTCCAGGCAAGCATGCTTCCCGAAATATAGATTGACTTTGTTCTCTACAACTTCCTGTATCAGGTATTCTATATTTTGTTCTTTTAACCGTTCGGTAATGAGGTTGGCACACGATTTGCACATTGTGCAGAGCACCAAATTCCGAACCCCCTTTTTAAACTCATAGATCAGATGAAGAAATACCTTTATTGAATCGAATCGGTGATAATCTTCGACGCTCATTCTGTCTCTTTTTTGATTAGGTTGCACCATTCGTGTATGCGTTCCGATACCTTTTGAGCACTTTCATTGCAATCATCGATTGCCAGTCCCACAAATCTCCCGTTTTTGCAGATGAGAGAATCTGTAACGGCATACTCTTTCGGTTCGAAACTTCCGATAAGGCAGCAACCGGTGTCGGTCAGGGCATCATAGATTAGTCTGACCGCATCACAAAATGTATCGGGATAAGATGCGCTATCTCCACATCCGAATATACCTACTTTTTTCTCTTTTAGATTTTGCAATTTTAATGATTCTAAGAAATCATACCAGTCATCTTGTAACTCTCCGCAACCCCATGTCGATGATCCCAACAAAAGACAATCATATTTTTCGATCAGTGCGATCGGAGTTTCGGATACGTTATGGACATCTGTCGCTGATATGCCCAATTCTTTTGCGATCTGGTTGGCTACGGATTCTGTCGATCCGGTTGTAGTACCAAAAAATATACCTGTCATAATCTTGAAATATTTGTTTTGGGCAAAGTAATAAGATATGACTGTCGATATCAATCCCTTGAACTTGTGAAAATAGCGAATTTCCGTACCTATAAATGATGATGGGCTTTGTTAAAGCAGACTTATAAGTAACGCTATATTCAAGATTGTGACAAATGATCCTAAAAATAAGAGGAGCATTGTCGTCGATATTTTATTGACATGTTTTCCCATTACTTTTTTGGAAGAAGTCAGATATATTTGTGTGAATACCGTAATCGGAAGTTGTACGCTCAACAACATCTGGGATATGATAAGGCCTTGAAACGGATCTTTGATAAAAAAGATGAGCAATAAAGCCGGAATGAAAGAGAGTAATGTTCCTATTTTCGTATGGATGTCTTTCGGGCTGTATGCCTCGTTGAAAAAACCTGCAAAAATAGATGCCCCGGCAATTCCCGATGTAATTGTCGATGAAATTCCGGCAAATAACAAGGCAATAGCAAAGATTACCCCGGCATTGTTCCCTACAAGCGGCGTAAGCAAAACCGCCGCTTGGCTGAGCTCTTCGACTGCTACACCTTGTTTGTGGAATGTCGCGGCAGCAAGAATAATCATGGCCGAATTGATCGCCCACCCGATACCCATTGAGAGAAGCGTGTCATAAAATTCATATTTCAATTGTTTCTTTATGACGGTTTCATCTTCAAGATTCCATTCCCGGCTCTGGATAACTTCGGAATGGAGAAAAAGGTTGTGAGGCATGACCACCGCACCGAGTACGCTCATGATAATTAGCAACGAATTTTCCGGGAACGATGGCCTAATCCAACTCGAGGCTGCATTTGTCCATTCTACGTCTATTAGCATTAATTCATACAAGAATGAGAGCCCTATTATCGAGACGAACATGATAATCCAGCGTTCTATTTTGTTGTATGTGTTACTCAATAACATGATAATGCAGGCAAGTGTGATGATAACGGCTCCGGCTTTTATCGGAATGCTGAAAAGCATCTCTAAAGCAATGGCTCCACCAAGTATCTCGGCAAGGGAAGTCGATATGCTGGCCAGCATTGCCGATCCTAATATAGGGCGCGAAAACGGTTTGCGGATATATTTGTTTGTCGCTTCAGCAAGACATAATCCTGTAACAATTCCCAGATGCGCTACGTTATGTTGAATGATGATCAACATGATCGACGAGAATGTTACCACCCATAGCAAGGCATAGCCGAAAGAGGAGCCTGCCGCTAAGTTCGTTGCCCAATTCCCGGGATCGATAAATCCCACCGTAACAAGCAGTCCCGGTCCGATATATTTAAGTAAGTCTAACGCTCCCGACCGGGTTTTATGTGAGGTCTTTAGTTTTTTTAAAATATTCATATCAATAGACTAACAACAATTTTCTTCACAATGTTCTTCGGGGAGTTCCATTTCTAATGTCGCATGTTGGATATTCGCTTTTTTTAGCGCCTCTTTTATCTGATTTTTCAGATCTTGGCTGTCTGAAAAGGAGTCGATTACGATATGTGCTGTTAGGGCATTTTGGGTAGTGCTGATAGCCCAGATGTGTAGATGATGTATCTCTTTTACTCGGTCATCTTTTAAGAGTAGCGATTTTATCTGTTCCGGGTCGATTCCTACGGGTACTCCGTCTAAAGACAACCGAAGACTGTCATGCAGCAGATTCCATGTAGAGATTAAAATGACAAAGGCGACAATTATCCCGATGATCGGATCTATTATATACCAATGGGTGTGTTGTATGATTATTCCTGAGAAAAGGACTCCGATGGAGACTAACGTATCGGCAGCCATATGCAAGTATGCCCCTTTGATATTGAGGTCGTGTTTGCGGTCTTTGAAAAAGAGCCAGGCCGTAAAAGCATTGATGAAGATCCCTATCCCTGCAACCCATGCAATTGTATCGCCTTCGATTGGTTGTGGATTTTTCAACTTCTCGATACTTTCGGCAAAAATGACACCGACGGCCACCAGCAAGATTATTGCGTTTAATAATGAGACCAGAATCGTACTTTTTTTGTATCCGTATGTATAGTTGACCGAGGCTTTTACTTTCATAAGCCGATATGCCAGTAACGCTAAAATAAGGCTGACGACGTCGCTTAAATTGTGTCCGGCATCCGATAAAAGAGCAAGCGAGTTTAAGAACAAACCCGCTCCGGCTTCTACAATGACAAATGCAAGGTTTAATCCGATACCCCATATAAATGCCCGATTTATATTTTCTATGTGATGGGCATGGTGGTTGTGATGATGATGTCCCATGGTCTTATATTTTGTAAGACAAAGTTATTTAGAACAATTGTAAATAAAAAGAGAAATATATATTTTTTCGATAAAAAATGATTCTCTATATAAAATAACATCCGATAAAATTATTTTACCGGATGTTATAAATGGGGTTTATTTATCATTGGGCTGATGTTATTTTATTGCCCGAATTTTTTTGCTTGTGCCGAGATTAGGTCAATATCTTCGAAATAATTTATTTTCATAGCCTTGCGCACATCCGAAAGGGTATCGGCGGCAACTTCCCGGGCGGCCTTGCTTCCTTTTTTCAACATATCGTAAATGGCAGGAATATCCTTCTCGAACTCTTTTCTTCTTGTCCGTATCGGTTCCAACTCTTCTTGCATGATCGAATTTAAGAATCGTTTCACTTTTACGTCGCCCAGCCCGCCTCTTTGATAGTGAGCCTTCAGCTCATCGAGATTGGGATAGTCCGGCAGATATTGTGCAAAATGTTCCGGTTTGCAGAATGCGTCCAGATAAGTAAATACCGTGTTCCCTTCAATTTTTCCGGGATCCTGCACGTGTATATGTCCGGGGTCGGTAAACATTCCCATGATCTTCTTTTGTAAGTCTTCGGCCGACTCGGAAAGATAGATGCAGTTGTTCAGCGATTTGCTCATTTTAGCTTTTCCGTCTGTGCCCGGCAGTCTCAAGCATGCCGAATTGTCGGGTAACAAGATCTCGGGTTCGATCAGCGTTTCTCCATAGACTGCATTGAATTTGCGGACAATCTCTCTTGTCTGTTCCAACATCGGTTCTTGGTCTTCTCCCACGGGAACCGTGGTTGCTTTGAATGCGGTAATATCTGCTGCTTGGCTGATCGGGTAGGTAAAGAATCCTACCGGTATCGACGTGGCAAAGTTCCGCATTTGTATTTCGGTTTTTACCGTAGGGTTTCTTTGCAGTCGGGATACGGTTACCAGATTCATGTAGTAAAACGACAATTCGCAAAGTTCCGGTATTTGAGATTGAATGAATACCGTAGATTTTGTCGGGTCGATACCGCAAGCTAAATAATCTAATGCTACTTCTATGATATTTTGACGGACTTTCTCCGGATTCTCGGCATTATCGGTCAAGGCCTGAGCATCGGCGATCATGATAAATATTTTATCATACAAATTTGAGTTTTGCAATTCGACCCTCCGTTTTAGTGAGCCGACATAATGTCCGATGTGCAGTTTTCCGGTAGGTCGATCTGCCGTCAATATTATTTTTTCTTTTCCCATTATATATTATGTATTTGATTTATACAATTTCTATGTTTTGCAAAAATACAGATTTCACGGTTAGTTTTCGTCTATTCTCGATATTTTTATGCGTAGTCTCCAATAAAACTTTGTTTTACGTAGTTATTCCTCTCTTTTTGTCCGATTTGTTTGTATTTCTGATTTCGTTTATTGAAGAGATTAAAAAAGCAGGTATCGATCGATATCTGCTTTTTATTTTTTCCGGTGAGGTATTACCGGATATTTTCTTTTAGTGATTGGACGATGTCATTGTTGCCGGCAATGATCGAAATGCCTCTGTTATTCCGGAAAGAAATTATTTTACCTTGGGCTTCTTCTACCAGTAAAATACCGGCGCAAACATCCCATATATTCAAATTCAATTCCCAATATCCGTCAAGATTTCCGGCTGCGACACAAGACAAATCGTAGGCTGCAGATCCCATGCGTCTGATTCCTCTCACTTTAGGTAGAATATGTACTATATTGGCCGAGTTGTTGTCCGGATTGATTCCATGGTCATAAGGAAATCCGGTCGCTACGACAGATTGAGAAAGGTCAGTCTTATCGGAGACGGTCAATCGCTGTCCGTTTCTATAAGCCCCTTCTCCTTTTATTGCCGTATAAAGTTCGTTTAAGTATGGAGCATAAACGACTCCGACAACAGTCTCTTTTTTATATTGCAGCCCTATGGATGTCGTGAAAATCGGTAGGCCCTCACTAAAGTTTGTCGTACCGTCCAAAGGGTCTATAATCCAGCAATAGTCACTGCCGTTTCCGTGTGTCCCGGTTTCTTCCCCTAACATATCATGATCGGGGAAGCAAATGTGTAATTGCTCTTGGAAATATTGTTCGCAGGCTTTGTCTGCTGCGGTTACGATGTCGAATATGTTCGATTTGGTCTTTATCGACAAATGGTCTTTCCTGAAATAGGAGAGTTGTATTTCACCGATTGCCTTGGCCCATTCTATCGCTTTTGTTTCAAATTTTTTCCAGTGACTCATATTTTGATAAATAAAAAATCCGCTATCTACTTTATCGGTATATAGCGAATTTATATAGAATTGTTTTATTCTATCGAATCAATCGTCTATTTTTTCTTCCAGATCTTCGATCGGTAATTGCCGTTTGAAAGCCTCTTTAAAAGATATCAGCGATTCTGTCCGTGCCAATCCCAAAGGTTGCAATTTGGTATGGATTATTTTCAACAGATGGCTGTTGTTGCGGGCGTATAGTTTGATAAACATATCATATTGCCCTGTTGTATAGTGGCATTCTACGACTTCCGGGATTTCTTGCAGTTTTTCCATAACTTCTTTAAACTGTCCCGGATTTTGAAGATAAAGGCCGATATAAGCACATGTCTCGAACCCGATTTTGTTAGAGTCGATTGTGTATTCCGAACCTTTGATGATCCCTAAATTTGTTAGTTTCTGTACCCGTTGATGAATTGCTGCTCCGGATACGTTGCACTCACGAGCTACTTCCAGAAACGGAATGCGGGCATTGGCTGCGATTAGTTTTAAGATTTTGTAGTCTAACCTATCTAATTGGTGGTGTCCCATTTATATGAACTTTATTGAAATTAATGCAATTAAGTACAAATGTATAGAAAAATGATTTTATTTTCAAATAAAAAAGAATATATTTTTACGATCGGCTTATATTATATTTCTTTAATATTTTGATTGGTTTCCTGTCTTATTCTCTTGAAATAGAACGGCTAATTATCTCTTTTCGCAAAAGCGATATGCAATCCAAGAGAGAGTTCTCACTCCGGTTTTCAATGCCGCTTCATCGATCAAAAACTTGCCGGTATGTTGTCCTTGGCAGTCGGGGTTGTTACGCCCTTTTATCCCCAGACGAAAGAATGTAGAAGGTATGACATGAGAATAGAAAGCAAAGTCTTCAGAAGTCATCCGTTTTTCCATGGGAATTACAGATTTTTCGCCTAACAATTCGATTGCATATTTTCGTGCTTCTTCTGTAATATTTTTGTCGTTTATGAGTGCCGGATACCCGTTTTTCATATCTATCTCACAAGAACATCCGTAACTTTCGGCAGTTGCCTTTATCGTTTGCAGAATATATGCCCTTAAATTTTTTCGCTCACTCTCTTCCATACATCTTAGTGTCCCCGACAATTTTACCTCTTGTGGAATAATATTTGTCGCTCCGTCTGCAATGAAACGGCCGATTGATAAAGTTGCCGGGATAAGGGGATTTCGTCTGCGGCTGATGATTTGCTGTAAAGATAGTACGATTTGTGCAGCAGCCAATACCGTATCGTTCAGCAGATGGGGCATAGCTCCGTGTCCTCCTTTCCCTTTTACGGTAATGTGAATTTCATCGGCAGAGGCCATAACACAGCCGTCGCCGAATGCTACCGATCCGCAAGGTATTTCGGTATGTGTATGTAATGCCAACATACATTCCGGACGTATATTGTCGAACAAGCCGTCTTGCAACATTAGGCGTGCTCCACCCGGATGCTGTTCTTCGCCGGGTTGGAAAATAAGTAATAACGTTCCACCGAAGTCTTTCTTTAATCGGTTCATGATAAGAGCGCAACCGAGAAGACAAGCCGTGTGCACATCGTGCCCGCAAGCATGCATTACATGGGGTATTTTCGATCGGTATTCGACGGTATTCAACTCTTCGATCGGTAAAGCGTCCATGTCGGCACGCAGTCCGATAATGTGTTCCCCAGCCTTTTCCCCTTTTATCCAGGCTAAAATTCCATAACCGCCGATTCGGTTATGATAAGGGATACCTTCATCTTGCAAAATCTTTTCGATAAAGGAAGAGGTTTCTTTTTCCTGAAAAGAGAGTTCCGGATATTGGTGCAGATGCCGATACATCGATATCACATCTGCTTCGATCTGGTCACTGAGGCGGATAATGGTATTTTTCATTTTGATGTAAATAATATACAAACTTACGTATTCTGGTAATAAATAACTATATTTTTACGTTATTCTTTTGTCATATATAAGAATGTCGTGTGTTAAAATGGATATGCTGTACTATTAAAGGGATTTGAATTTTAGATTTATTTAGATGTTTATCCTATCTTTGTTCGGATTTTTGTATTTGACAAATACTTGTAATACAAAGGAAATTAAATGAAACTGTTTTGTTCATTACGGATGGTGGTCATTTTTTCTTCTTTATTGTTCGCATACTCTTGTATCCGTCAATCCGAGCAGAAAAAAATGGTGACAGTGACCATACAGCCTCAAAAATATTTTGCAGAAAAAATTGCCGGAGATAGGTTCGAGATAAATTGTATTGTGCCCAATGGAAGTAATCCCGAGTCTTATGATCCCTCTCCATCTCATTTGGTTCGGGTTGGAAAAAGTATCGGCTATTTAAGAATAGGCTATATCGGTTTTGAAGTGGCCTGGCTCGATAAATTGGTAAAAAATAATCCTCATCTGAGGGTCTATGATACGTCAGAGGGGGTGACCTTACTGTCGGGAACACATGAATGCCATGAAGAACCGGATGCTTTACTGGTAGAAAATATCGATCCGCATATATGGAGTTCTCCGAAAAGTACTCGCATTATTGTCCGTAACATGTATAATGCTTTTGTCGACATGGATCCTGACGGGAAAGAATATTACACGAAGAATTATGAAAATCTTATGGCCGAGATCGATCGTATAGATACGCTGTTGACCCGTAAGTTAGCACCGCATAAGGGAGAGATGTTCGCCATTTATCACCCGTCTCTCAGTTATTTTGCCCATGACTATGGCTTGCATCAATTGAGTGTCGAGTTGAATGGAAAAGGACCTTCGGCATTTTATATGAAACGGGCTGTCGATGTGGCAAGAGAAAATAATGTTCGCATTGTTTTTATTCAAAAAGAGTTTAATATCAAACAAGCCCTTACTTTTGCAGAAGAATTGGGAGGAAAAGTTGTCCAGATCAATCCTCTGAATTATGAATGGGGAGAGGAATTAATGCACATTGCAAATGCTTTTGACTAAAGAGAAACGAATAGAGGTTACCGGGGTTTCATTGCAATATGACCGCATGGTAGCCCTTGAACATATCGACCTTACCGTTTATGACCGGGATTTCTTGGCCATTACCGGGCCTAATGGAGGCGGAAAGACCTCTTTGTTGCGGGTTATTCTCGGATTATTACCCCCTCTGTCCGGAAAAATCTCTTTTTATCGTAACGGAATAGAGGTCCCTTATCTGAATATTGGATACCTGCCTCAAAAAAACACCATAGACTCACGTTTCCCTCTGACTGTCTCCGAGGTCGTTTCTTCGGGCCTGATGAAAGAAAAGCGTTTGTTGAGGTCATTCACTCCCGAGCAACAATTACAGGTCGAGAAGGCCCTGTCTCTTGTCGGACTCGAGAAGTTTGGGAAACATCCTATCGGTAAGCTCTCCGGAGGTCAGATGCAGCGGGCGTTGCTTGCCCGAGCTCTCGTTTCTTGTCCCGAAATTCTTGTGTTGGACGAACCGTCGTCTTATGTCGATTATGAATTTGAAGGCCGTATGTATGAGATTTTCAGGGAGATGAATAAAACGACAACCATTATTCTTGTGTCGCACGAATTAAACAAGATAGAGAATATGGCGACACGTATTGTGCGGATCAATAAATCGATTCGAGAGATCGGCAATAAAGAATCAGGCCTTTCGATATAGTCCGCCGGGATAGGGGCGAACCAATCCTTTGAATTCCAATTCGAGAAGAGTCGCCAATACTTGAGAGGCCGGAAGATTCCCGGTAATCGTCAATTGATTGATATGGCATTCACCTTTTTCTTCCAGTATTTTCATGAGTATGGTTTCTGTTTCGTTCAGCTCTTCCGGGAAGAGTGATCCCTGTTTCGGCTCTTTACTATGAGGAATTTCCCAACACATCGCCGTTGCGACATCTTGAGCAGAGGTTATCAATGCCGCCCGATTTTCTCTGATAAACCGATTGCACCCTTTAGAATATTCGTTTTGTATATTCCCGGGCAGAGCAAATACATCTCGGTGGTAGCTCTCGGCGATACCCGCCGTAATTAAAGACCCCCCTTTTTCGGCCGATTCTACCACGATTGTTGCATCTGATATTCCGGCTACGATCCGGTTGCGGGCGACAAAATTCCCTTTATGCACCGGATGCTGAGAAGAGTATTCGGTCAATAGTCCTCCGTGCGAAAGCATTTCTGCTGCTGTTTTTCGGTGTGTCGCCGGATATAAAGTGTTCATACCGTGGGCTAAAATACCGATCGTTTGCAGTCCGTTGTTCAGAGCCTCTCGATGAGCGCAAATGTCTATTCCGTACGCCAATCCGCTGACTATTATCAAATCGGGAAACCACTGCGCTAAATCGTGCAGGAGTGTTTTACAGAAGTCTTTTCCATAATTTGTGGCGTGTCTCGTCCCTACGATACTGATTATTTTCGGAGGGTTAAGATTGGCCGATCCTTTATAATATAACAGTATCGGAGCATCGATGCATTCGTTTAGCCGGGCCGGGTATTCGGGGTCTGAGAAAAAGAGCGGAATGATATGTTTTTTTTCAATGAACTCGATCTCTTGTCGGGCGGTTTCGATAGCCGAGCGTACGGCATTGGCGCTGAAAATAGAAGTTTGCAATCCGCAAATATTTTGTAGGACCTTTTCTTTTTCCTGAAATATACCCGATGCGCATCCGACCGTATCTAACAGGGTTTTTGCCAATAGCAGGTTCATCCCTTTGATACGGGTCAATGCGATCTGGTATAAAGTCTCTTCGCACAATGCCATAAAGATGAGTTTACAAGTATTCTTTGAATAGCTTTTCCAATTCTTCTCCTCTGCTGATGCGGCCGTTTATGATACATACCGTTTCTACACGGCTTTTGATGCACAGTTTCTCATCCGAACGGCGGAATATGTCTTGGTAAAAGACAAATTTGGCGCCCTCTTTTCGTAAATATAATCTGCAAATAAACCAGTCTTGACTTTTCAAAGAGGTTTTGTAATCGATTTCGATACGGCAAACAACCGGTTCTATCCCCTGTTCTCGCATATCGATAAAAGCGGTCCCCGTACTTTGTAGAAACTCATGCCGGGCATGTTCTAAATAGTGCTGGTAATTTGCATTATTGACGATGCCCTGCATGTCGCATTCATAATCGCGGACCTTCATCTCTATTTCAAAACAGTATTTCTGTTCCATTGAAGTTTCGTTCTTTAGTTTATTAAATGAGCGATACGGTTGATCAGTTCATTTCCTAATTCAGTTTTGGCCCGGATATGTTCGTTCACGGTTTTTACAAAAGGATTGCTTTCGAAAGCGCCTCTCACTTGCTCGAAATCGACATTCTTTTGTTGCGTATTTCCGTCTATTCCAAATCCGGTTTTAGCGGTCATCGAGAACTCTTTTTTCGCATCGGCATATAACATCTCGTCCAAGCTTATTACCGCATCTTTCCATATGTTCACAATCTCGGTAATATCCTGAGCGGTTATCTGGTCGATAGACCGGTGATACCAAGATTGCATGATTTCGTATGCCCAAGACCATTCTAACTCATAATAGTGCCGATGCAAAGAGACAAACGTTTGCTGTATTGGTTCGAGAGTGGTTATTTCGTCTGTTTCGATCCGGTTGATGAGACGGTCGATTTCCGATTTGGGAGCAATTAATCCCGAGAGATCGAGCCATTCGCCCGTTCCGATATTATTGTCGGGACGCAGTCTTTCTCTGATTTCTTCATCGCTTTTGAACGCTATATTTTCTAACCGTTTAATAATGGAATTTCCTAAAAACTTATTAATGGCTTTAGAATATAAATTAATGCCTCTGACCAAAGATCGGTTCTTGATGCAGGCACTTTGGTAAGAATATACCTCGGATGTCTCACCCGAACTCTCTTGCAAATGTCTCAGCACATCGATAGCGGTCAACATTTTCTGTATCGTGTATGGGCTCAATAGATTGAAGTTGACCATATCCAGATGTTCCGGATCTTTCCGGTTGTCTCGTTTCGGCCATTTCAATGCATCTCGGATAGTCCCTACGCTTTTTAAGTTTACTCCCGGAACGAGATAAGATTCTGACCCGTTCTCGATAAGGTAAGAAAACGGCAGTTTCGAGGTATCCGGGTGACGCACATGTCGTCCCATAACGAGTGAAAATGCTCCAATTTTTGCCGGCCAGAGAATATAGGAGTCGCTTGTCGTTTTAGAACCTCTTTCGACGATACCTTGGTGAATAGGACCGAGTTTATACATGTGATTGCTTTGGTTCGATCCGCTTCCGGCATTTAAGAAAGAGAACATGCCGGCGATCAAGAGGCTCGATTTATGCATCGATACAGTATAGGGCCCGGCAAAAATGGCGCATGCTTCGCCGTTCTCTCCCTGACAGTTGCAGAAAAAGAGTGAATCGTGCGCCGAGAAAAGATGTGAAAGGTGGCATGCTTGTCCGATAAAACAACGCATCATAACCACCCCGTCATTAACATGGGCTCCCGAGCTGATGATAAAATCCTCGGCCATTACGTTGTGGCCGATTATAACAGGATCATGTTCGTTGCTGTTGATAGATCCGTTTTCCAATCGTGATGCTCCGTTTATCGTACAATAGCTTCCGATTCTGACATTTTTAATCATCCCGACATTTATGATCGTCGTATGTTCTCCGATAGTCCCCATTTCTGAAGCATGCTCATCGGAGTACGCGTCGATCATCTTTTTCAACTTTTCTATCAATACGGGACGATGTCGGTACAAAGCTATGATATATGCCAGATGGGCCGATAACTTATCGTAGATAGGAACTTCCCGACCTCCGGTCTCATTGAGTACCGATACTTCGGTCCCATTTCCGAATCTGCTTTTACCTTCAACGATCAGCAAATTTACATTTTGGATAAAACTTCCGTTTTCGATTCGATAATTTGCGATGTAATTAGAAATATTCTCGATCAGCACATCATCTCCGATTTCACAATTGTGCAATGTTACGTGCCGTAATCCCGAATGTTTTTTTAACCCTCCTGCTAAAGAAAAGTCTTTTTTGAATGCTCCTAATTTTATTTGCCCCGAAAATCGAGTGTGATATATGTGGTCGGGGGTAAAATCTGAAGTTACCGTTATGTCCGACCAATTGTCGGCTATGCAATTTTGTTGTTTTAGCTGTTCGATCTCATCGACCGTTAATTTCCTAAATGCTCCCATTGTATATATAATTATTATAATTCTGTATCTGAATTTCCCAATAAGAATTTTATATCATTTCCTCCTCATCATATTTTTGAAAAAGAAAGTCGTTATAAGGAAAGCGGGTCACATGGATTTCCTTAACGCGTTCATACAGTAACTTTTTCAATTCTTCGATATTGTTCCGTTCCTTTGCCGATATGAAGATGCAGTTCTCGTTCATTCGTGCCATCCAGGTCTCTTTCAGTTCTTCCAAAGAAATATTCTCTTTTGTTTTGGGCGATAAGTCGTCGGGGTCTTTCTCGACATAAGAAAATGCATCGATTTTGTTGAATACGATTATCATCGGTTTATCGGCCGAATTACAGACTTCATGCAGCGTTTGGTTGACGATCTCTATCTGTTCTTCGAAAGAAGGGTGAGAAATATCGACGACATGCACCAGCAAATCGGCATCCCTGACCTCGTCCAGTGTAGATTTGAACGACTCGACCAGATGCGTAGGTAGTTTTCGAATAAATCCCACGGTGTCGGTCAATAAAAAAGGAAGGTTGTCGATAATGACTTTCCGCACGGTTGTGTCTAAAGTCGCAAAAAGTTTGTTCTCGGCAAATACCTCCGATTTACTGAGCAGGTTCATCAAGGTCGATTTCCCTACGTTCGTGTATCCTACCAACGCTACACGGACCATTTTTCCCCGATTTTTCCGTTGTATCTCTTTTTGCTTATCGATTTGTTTCAGTTCTGTTTTTAATCGGGAGATCTTGTCTAAAATAATTCGTCGGTCGGTCTCTATCTGGGTCTCTCCCGGACCACGCATCCCGATACCGCCACGTTGCCGTTCCAAGTGTGTCCATAACCGGGTCAGGCGAGGGAGAAGATATTGATATTGGGCCAGTTCCACTTGACTTTTGGCATTGGCCGTTTGAGCTCTCTTGGCAAAAATATCGAGGATGAGACTGGTTCGATCCAATATCTTTACCTGGAGTTCTTTTTCTATATTTTTCAATTGTTTCGGAGAAAGATCATCATCAAAAATGACAAGACCTATTTCGTTTTCTTCGACGTATGTTTTTATTTCCTGTAATTTCCCGGCACCGACAAATGTCACAGGATTAGGAAATTCTAAACGTTGTAAAAATTTTTTTACCGGTTCAGCTCCCGCTGTCTCGGCTAAAAAAGCTAATTCGTCCAGATATTCATTCGCTTTGGTCTCATTTTGAGTTTGGGTAATGATACCTACCAAAACGGTACGTTCCGTTTCTTGTTTCGTCAGGATAAATTCTTTCATTAAAAATCGTGATCTTATTAACTATTGCAAATATAATGCAAAAGAGTCGTATTTTGTTCTTTTCAGGCGTAAACTCTATTATTTGAACACCTGCAAAAATTTTATAAGTCAAGCCGTTTTTTTATAATGGCAGGATTTCCTACGGCAAGACAATAGGGGGGGATATCATGGGTTACAACACTGCCTGCTCCGATTGTAGCGCCGTCACCTATCGTAACGCCGGGTAAAATTATACTTCCGCCGCCGATCCAGACATTCTTCCCTATATGTACCGAAGCCGTTTGTGATTTCCAGAAATTACTGCCTTTTGATAATCGTTCTGAGGGTCGGGTAGGATGAAATACGGTATAAATATGGACACCCGGACCAATACCTGAAAAATCTCCGATGCTTATCGTATTGCAATCCAAAAAAACACAATTCATATTTATCTCAACATTTTTCCCTATATGAATGTTCTCTCCGTAATCAACAAAAAACGGCGCCGATATCCATACATTTTCGCCCCTTGAACCTATCAGCTCATCCAGTAAGGCAGATAACTTTTCGGCATCATCAGACGGCGTATTGTTATACTCTTTTTGCAACTGTTTGGCTTTGTGCCACCGGGTTATCAATTCTTTATCGCCACAGTCATAAGGCTCTCCGGCCAACATCTTTTCTTTCTCGGTTTTCATGTATTCATTCTTGAGTAAAAATAAAATTCGTATTATCCGATAAATGGTCATTAAAGGAAAAACCTTCCCACGAAAACGCCTTCAGATCGTCAGGTTTCTCGATCTTGTTCTTAATGATAAAGCGGGTCATGGCACCCCGTGCCATTTTGGTATAGATGACCACCGTTGTCAGTTTCCCGTTTTTCCATACCTTAAATTGCGGAGTGATAACCGTTGCCTTCGATTCTACTTCTTTCCAGTTGAATAACTGTTTCATCTCGCTGCTGGCCAGATTGAATAAGATATTTCCATCTTTCTGTATTTCGGACAAAAAAGGCCGGGTAAGCCGGGAGTGCCAATATTCGAACATCGATGCGGCTCCGGTTCCCGGTAGGGTGACATCCCCCTCTAACCGATAAGGCTTGATCCCATCCAATGGGCGTAACAATCCGTAGCAAAACGAAGTAATGCGTAAGTGTTCTTGTGCATAAAGAAACTCCTCACGGGTAAAGTCGGTCGGCGCTATATTCTTGAAAACGATACCCGTATATGCCAATAAAGCAGCCGTTAGAGGGCTTTCGTCAGAGTGGAAAAGCCTGTACCGGTTATAATTCTCAATTGCCAATCGAGAAGTCGTATGCAGCATTTTTTTTAGTTCGTCGGGCGTATATTCGGTCAATTGCAAAATGATCTCCGAAGCATCTTTTCCGAACATCGGTTCCGAAAGTTCCGGCACTTTCGTTTTGCTGGTGCCGCCCATCGTTTTTGCACAAGAAAGAAGTATCATCATAACTTTGTTGTCATAAATTTTTAATTCAGTAAATATAAAAGAAAAATCTTATTGTAGAAAAACAGCATTAACGATAACTTTTTCTATATTTTGTCAAATTATAATTTTTTCTATCTTTGTAGAAGATCGAATTCATCACTGATTCCCAAAACTAATCACATGAGCTTATTAAGTCTATGAAAGCCTTTCGTGTATATTTGATTTTAAATTTATTCTTAATTGCCGGCTTTGAAGATGTTTATTCTGTTTTAGATAAGTCACGATATCTTTTTCATACGTTTCCTGTATCTATTAATACACATCAAGCGGTCACATCTATCACAAAAGATCGACAAGGAAAAATGTGGATAACGACAGAAGATGATGTTTTAAGTTTTGATGGCTATTCGTTTGTTTCATTTATTCGTAAAGTTAATAAAGCGGAAAATGTTGACAGAATGATGTTTAATCGTATTTTCTCTGATTGTTATGGTAATTTATATTTATCCAGTAAATATGGCGGATTGTTCAGAATGTCTGCTGATCAACTCCGTTTTGAAAACTTGTTTAAAGGCAATGTTTCATTTCCAAATGAAGATTCAGAGCACAAAATATGGTTATTATATAATGGACAACCATCCGTATTTAATCCTGAAACCGGAAAACTTAAGACAGTTTTCGGTATGGAAAATAAAAGAGGAAATTGTCTTTCTCTTTTTAATAATGAATTTTGGGTAGGAGATGTCTCCGGCGGAATATATTGTTTAGATATAAATTCTGGTAAGTTTGTCCTTTTTTCCCAGTTACCCGTAAAGGATGTTATTCAACGAATTACTCGTTATGGAGATTTTGTGTATGTGTTGTCCGATCATAACGGATTGTTTAAATATGATATGACAGGAGAGATAATTCAACGTTATCCATTATCTTATGATAGTAAATATTCTGTTTATGCGAAAGATATGAATATTGATAGTCAGAATGTTATGTGGATAGGTGTTCAAAACGGATTATTTTTGTTGGATTTGCAAAATGGTGATGAGCTTTTTTTACAAAATGATCCTCATCAATTATATCCTTTGCCTTATAACTCTATCTGGACAATCTATACAACTGAAAATGGTGAAGTTTGGACTGGTACTTATGGTGGAGGATTAGCCTATTTTAATTATTCTGATTCGCGTTATCGTTTTTTCTCTCAAAATACAGAAAATTCTCTGAGCTATAATATTGTCAGTTGTTTTGCTGAAGATCAAGATCACAATATTTGGATCGGTACAGAAGGAGGTGGGTTGAATAAGTTGGATAGAGAATCGGGGCGTATCGTCTCTTATAAACATAATAATCGCCAAGATAGTCCGGGTAGTAATTTGATAAAAAGATTATATTATCATCCTATCTATGGAAAACTTTATGCTGGCTTGTACAGGGGAGGTCTTAATGAAATAGATACACATACAGGCAAGGCATATCGGTATAGGTTACCTAATCCTTTAAAACCCTCTCAAGATTTAGATGTATATGATTTTGAAATTCTTAGTGATAGCATTGCATTAGTAATTGACAAAGAAAGAGGAGTATTCTTTTGCAATATACGATTAGGTACTACTCGACCACTATTCCCGGATAAGAAATTTAAATTTTATAGTTTATATAAAAGTAGAGATGGATTATTATGGTTAGCCGGTCAACAAGGTATTGTGATAATTGATCCTCATAGTCAGAAAATAGTAAAACATTATGATAAAAACACAGAAAGAGGAAGGTTAAGTGGGAATAATGTATATACGATCTGTCAAACAGTTACAGGGGATGTTTGGATTGGAACCCGAGGAGATGGTGTGACAGTTATCAGTCCACGCGGAAGTGTAACTTATTATAATGACGAAAATGGACTTGATGCTGATATTATATATAGTATATTGGAAGATTCTGAGTTCCATGATCTTTGGTTGACAACAGATAATGGGATGTTTCACTATGTGACATCTTCAAAAGAATTTGTCCGTTTTGATTTACCAGATGTGTTTGCTTCGGGTTCTTTTTATCCGAATGCGCAATATCGAACGGCTTCAGGTGAATTGTTGTTTGGACATACAAATGGCTTTTTATGGGTTGATCCTTCACAAATAAAAATAAATCGGAATAAATCTTCTGTTTATTTTACCGGATTATATATTAATAATGTTAAAGTCGAACCGGGAGAAAAAGATTCTCCGTTAAAACGGGATATATCGGTGACCGATAAAATTATCTTGGATGCTTCGGATACGAATATTGCCTTTAGTTTTGCATCGTCGAACTATCTTTATCCTTCGAGAAACCAATTTGCATGTAGATTGAAAGGCTTTGATGATAATTGGCGTGTGTTGGCACCGGGAGAATATAAGGCATATTTTTCAGGATTGTCTACCGGAAGATACATCTTTGAAGTAAAAGCCGCAAATAATAATGGTATATGGAATGATGCTGTATCTTCGATAGAAGTAGTAAAAAAACCTCCTGTATGGTTTACGTGGTATGCTTTTATTATATATGTGTTAGTTTTGTCGTTGTTGTTCTACGGGTTGTGGCGTAATTCATCTCGTTTTCGTCGGTTACTTTTGCAATTATCAAAGGAACAAGAACAGCGAGCAATAATACAACGAACAACAGAAGAAAAAGTCTCTTTTTTTACAAATATATCTCATGAAATAAGTGCACCGTTAAGTGTTATAAATGACTTAATTATACGTTTACGTCCTAAATTGAAAGATAATAGCGAATCGGATGAGCTATTAGGTCAAATGCAGTCTCAAGTAGTAAGAGTAAATAACTTGCTTGCACAGTTGTCGGATATACAGACAATAGAAGATCATTCATTGGTTATTAATTGTTATAAAGGAGACCCGGTCTTATTTTTTCGAGAATTATGTTCTAATTATAAAAATGTAGCTGAAGAATATGGTATATCTGTGATTTTTAATTCAAATTTATCTCCAACTATTTTCTTTTTTGATCCTGTTATCTGGGAAAAAATAATCGGAAATTTATTCATTAATTTGATACATTATATTCCATCGGGGGGAAAACTGACTTTTTCTTTAGAAGAGCCCAACTTGATGTATTTAAAAAAATACGCTTATTCTCTCTCAGATACTAAAAAACGAATCTCGTTACGAATTTCAGGAGATGGGATATTATTATCTTTAGATGAGGCGAATGCCTTATTTAACAGGTTTTATTCAGAACCAGATACTTCCTTGACAGAAAGCTCAGAAACACGATTGGGACTGTCTTTAATTAAAGAGTTGCTCGTATTGTTACAAGGAAACATATTTTATACTTATGTAGAAAGAAAACTTGAATTTCATATTGTTTTTCCTCTTGAATCGGCGCAAATGGTTGTATTTGGTTCTGATGATTTTGATTATTCTTCGTATAAATATCTCTATACATCTAATTTATTGTCTGCATTATGTCCGAAGCTGAAAGCTGAAAAATCTGAAGTAGTAGAAAAGAAAAAATATTCAATATTAATTGTTGAAAAGGATACGGTATTAAGGGAATATTTAACAGAAACTCTATCCTCGCAATTTTGCATTATTGCAGTGAAAGATGGTAAAAAGGCATTAGAGACAGCTTTACAAGAGAAAATTTCGCTAATACTTACAGAAATCCAAGTCCCAATAATTGATGGTTTTGAGTTGTGCCGTCAATTGAAGTCTAATCCTACGACATCAAATATTCCTATTATAATATTGTCTTCTCGCTTATCAGAGGATGATAAATGGAACGGGATGGAATCTGGTGCAGATTTGTACATTGAGAAACCTTTTGACTCAGCATTATTGATTCGGCAGATACAAAATCTGATACGAACTCTTGAAACTCAACGTATGATCTATGGGAAAACATTAGTCCCTACGCCAACACCTGTATCAATAGAATCCGCTGATAATCTTTTTTTACAAAAAACTTTGAATTTGATAGAAAAGAATATGGATAATCCTTCATATGATGTGGAGAGTTTGGTCTTAGATATGGGGATGAGCCGTTCTCTATTGTATAAAAAAATCAAATTATTGACTGGGCATTCTGTTAAAACATTTATTTTAGAAATAAAATTAAAGCGGGCTTTTCAACTTTTGTCCGATACAGATTTAAATATAAGTGAGGTATCTGATAGAGTCGGTTTTTCTGAATCTCGTTATTTTGGAACCTGTTTTAAAAAACGTTTTGGAAAGACTCCAAGTGAGTTTATAAAAGAAAAAAGAAAGATGGATAAATAAGTTTTATATGTTGTATTTGTCCATAAAATGTTTAAAAAATGGTATAAGATCGTTTTTATACTTCTTATAACTATCTATAAACCAATTACTGTTTTTCATATTTGATATTTGTAGTATCGGAATATTCCGATAGTTTAAGATATTAACCTTTTAAATATTATGATTATGGAAAACAGATTACTACTTGTGCTATTTTTTTTGTTAGTTGTTATCTCTCCTAAAGCACAAAACTTAGTTGCAAATGGCGATTTTGAAAGTTCAGACGGTTGGGTTGTTGCATCACAAATGGTTAGAGGTGATGCCGCAATAGTTGATCATAATCCGGAATTCCCGTTGGAAGACGGAGGTAATAAGGCGATGAGGCTTCATGGAAATTCAAATATTCAAACTACTGCTAAAACTTATTTTAGAAGAGATGAAGTAACTTCTGCTGTAGAAAAACAAGTTTATACATTAACTTTCTGGGCAAGAGGGAAAAACGCAGAAATGGATATCTATCTTGCATTAGTTGGAAAAAATGATGCAGGAGCAAACAAGGTAGATCTTGGGAATGGCGTATTTACGATACCGGCCGATGAAGTATGGCGGAAATATACAAAAGTTTTGGATTATTCTTCTGGCATAGTAATGGCTGGAACTGCAACGAATGCCATAGCGGAAACTGAATGGAATTTTACGCAACCTTTTACTTTTCGTATCGGTATTGCCGGACCGCAAGATATGACGGGTAAAGATGCTTATGTGTTGTTGGATAATGTGAGTATCGTTCCGGGAAATACTACAGCTTTAAATCTTCCCGATAAAAAATCATTAGGTAAGGTATATTCTACATCTTCGGGTATAGTTGTTGACGGAATAAAAGGAAAAGTTTCTGTTTATACAACTACTGGAGGTTTGGTAAAATCGATATATATGGATGGTTTGTCTCAAGTGTTAGATTTACCACGCGGGGTGTATTTGGTACGAGTGAATGAAAATGAAGTATATCGAGTTATCCGTTAAAAGTACTTTTGATTGACTTAAAATTAGAAATGATGAAGAAAATATTATTGCTTGCTTTCGCTTTAGTGGGTGTATTGACACTCTCAGCACAGGATAATAAGCTGATGAATTCAGGATTTGAAGAGGGAACCGTGAAACCCAAACGTGGAAATATAGAAAATGGAGAATGGTATAAAAGTAATTTGCCGAATTCTTCGATTATGCCTGTGGTAAATGCCGCATATGAAGGGAATAAATCTTTGCGGTTTATTTGTAATGATAAAATCGATACTCGGTATAAGCAATTTGTCGCTCAGAGGGGCCTTCAGTTAAGTCAGAAAAAGATAGAAATTTCATTTTATGCCCGTTCTGCCAAATCTGTTGTATTAAATGTATCTTTGGTAGGTGTCAAGAAGGGAGGAAATGATAAATTGGTAACTGGAAATGGTGAGAATGTCCGTATATTGAGTGATAATAAATGGCATTTATATACTGTGGAGGTTGATTTAGAATCGGGAGAAATTATTTCAAATAAAAAATCTGTCAAATTAAATTTTGATGAACCGTTTGAGTTGAGAATCGCATTAGATGGTGGGCAAGATTTCTCCATGGACAAGACGATTTTTTATATAGATAACATCTCTGTGAGTGAAAAAATATAATTTACATATTCTTTTTTTCTATAAAATTATCAGCTTATTTTATCTTATCCCGAATACTTGAGAAATAATTTTATTCTTAAAGATAATAATTCATCACAATATAAATTGAGCTTAAAATATAACCATATGTATATATCTGTTTTAAGAAGAATATCCATTTTGATGATTTCTTTATTATTATCATCATTTTGGGTAAATGCTATTGCCCGTAAAAGTATGGATAAAGTTATCGATGAGGCTTTCAAAAATGCAGCGATTCAATATGCAGGATTGACCGATCAGATTTCTTCTACTCCGGGTCTTTTACCTCATTCTATTTTACCAGACGGTACATTGCACCGAGTAAAACCATCTTCTTGGGTTAGTGGTTTTTTCCCGGGTTCTCTTTGGTATATTTATGAATATACCGGAAATGATGCTGTCCGTAAAGATGCTGAGAGATTTACCTCTTATTTGAAGTCGCAGAAAAATAATAATATGACACATGATATCGGCTTTATGCTTTATTGCAGTTATGGGAATAAATGGCGTTTATGTGGAAAAGATAAAGAAACAGAAGATATTTTGTTGTCTGGTGCAAGAGCATTGGCTTCACGTTTTAATGCCAAAGTGGGTTGTACACAATCGTGGGATACTGGTAAGTGTGGGTGGAGTTTTCCTGTCATTATCGATAATATGATGAATCTTGAATTATTGATGTGGGCATATAAAGAGAGTGGAGATATCTCTTTTAGAGATATTGCTGTCAAACATGCCGATACGACATTGAAAAATCATTTTAGGAAAGATTATAGTTCATATCACGTTGTTTCCTATAATCCGGAAACCGGAGATATAGAGATAAAACAGACTCATCAGGGTTATAGTAATGAGAGTAGTTGGGCAAGAGGACAAGCTTGGGGGCTGTATGGCTATACAATGATGTACCGTGAAACGAAAAATGAAGCCTATTTAAATTTGGCACGGAATATAGCATCTTTTATAATTCATCACAAAAATATGCCTAAAGATAAGATCCCTTATTGGGACTTTGATGCTCCCAATATTCCTCATGCATATCGGGATGTCTCGGCTGGAGCTATAATTTGTTCGGCGTTGATAGAACTAAGCAATTATGTGAAAAAAGATGAAGCCGATGAATATCTTGCAGTTGCAGAGACACAGTTACGAGCCTTGTCGTCTCCTGCTTATACAGCAAAAATAGGCACCAATAAAAATTTTATCTTGAAACACTCTGTTGGTTATCTCCCCGGGAATAGAGAAATAGATGTTCCATTAAGTTATGCAGATTATTATTACCTTGAAGCGATGCTTCGTTTTAAGAATAAGGTGTTGAAAAAATAATCTAATTGTTATTAAACCATGAAAACAAAAAATCGATATTGTATTTATTTACTGTCATTATTGCAGAAATGGCGGATTGTATATATTTTTTTCTTTACGCTGTTATTCTGTCCTGTTTATGCCCAACAAAATAGAACTGTTTCGGGGAAAGTAGTCGATGAAAATGGTGATGTCTTGCCGGGAGTCAGTATTTCCTTAAAAGGAACTTCAAAAGGTACAATGACAGATGTGAAAGGTTCGTTTTCTATTTCTGTACCGTCTAATTCCGTTTTAATATTTTCTTTTGTCGGCTACGAAACACAAGAAATTCCTGTAAAAAAAGAAAATTTATTACGGATTACGATGGTAGAAGATGTCCGTAAATTAGATGAAGTGGTGGTAATGGGATATGGCTCTTTTGCCCGGAAAGATGTAACAGGATCGGTGGCAAAGGTTAATATGGAAGAACTTTCTTCAATCCCCGTATCTTCTTTTAGTGAAGCATTAGAAGGACGTGTTGCCGGAGTCCAGATACAAGCGTCAGACGGACAGCCCGGAGAGATGCCCGGGATATTGATTAGAGGAAATAATTCTTTGACACAAGATAATTCACCATTGTATGTTGTCGATGGTTTTCCCTTGGAAGATTTTGATGTAGCCTCGATTAGTAATGATGACATAGAATCCCTTAATATTTTGAAAGATGCTTCAGCTACGGCTATTTATGGCGCTCGGGCGGCAAATGGAGTTATTGTCATTACGACGAAGAAAGGACGAAAAAGTCGTCCTATTATATCTTTTAGCGCATCATTGGGCTGGCAAGAGATTAGTAAAGAGATGGAAATGATGTCTCCGTATGAATTTGTCCGTTATAATCTGGAATTGAAACCTGAAATCACAGAACGGCGTTATTTATCGGGGTGCAATATGACTTTGGATGACTATAAAAATATAGAAGGTATAAACTGGCAGGATGAGATTCAAAATGATTCTCCTTTGCTGATGATATATAATTTGAGTGTACGAGGTGGCAATGATCGAACTAAATATTCAATTTCTGGATCTACGTATAATCAAGATGGGATTATCGACAATTCCGGATATGATCGATATACTGGCCGCATTTCGTTAGATCAACGGTTGAATCGTTTTTTCTCGGCCGGGTTGAATGTCGGATATAGTGAAATTACAAAATTTGGGCAGAATTTGGCAACCGGTGATACCGAGAGTAATTCTACAACTTATCTTTTGTATCGAACTTGGGCATACAGACCTGTGGGAACAGGAGGAAGTTTGGATATATTGGATGACTTTATAGATGAGGACAATTTATCGGCAACAGATATTCGCATTAATCCGGTACTTTCAAATGAGAATGAGTCGAGGACTACTCGGCTAAAGTCTCTTACCTCAAATGTCTATTTCGAAGCAAAACCTTTCAGTGGATTAACTATTCGTATTACAGGAGGATTGAATAAAAGAATACAAAGACGCGAAACTTTTTATAATTCACAAACAACACAAGGAAGCCCCCTGAATAAATTAAATACAAGAGGTCAGTGGGGATCGGTTCTTAATGATGAACGTTCAGTGTGGAGTAATGAAAATACAATAACATACAATAAAACATTCTCAAAAAAACATCATTTGAATGCTGTCGCTGGATTCTCGATGCAAGGAGGTCGGAATACCACTTATGGCTCGTCTGCAATTTTAGTACCGAATGAAGCCTTAGGAATCGATGGGCTAAGTGAAGGAACCCCTTATACTGTAACATCGGACAATTCCCATTATACAATGGCATCTTATTTTGGACGTGTAAATTATAGTTTACTCTCCAGATACTTATTTACATTTACGATACGAGCTGATGGCTCTTCTCGTTTTGCTCCAGGAAATAGGTGGGGATATTTCCCATCCGGGGCGTTTGCTTGGAACTTCTCAGAGGAATCTTTTATGGAAAAAGCTCCTTTTATTTCTACCGGTAAATTAAGAATGAGTTATGGGGAGACGGGAAACAATCGCGTTTCAGATTTTTCATATTATCCGTCTATCGGACTGCCGATAGCAAGTAGTTACTCTTTTAATAATGGAACTCCGACTCATGGCCTTATCCCTTCGAGTATTGCAAATTCTGAATTGAAATGGGAAAGAACCGGACAACTGGATATTGGCATAGATTTGGGATTCTTTAGAGACAGAATACAATTGACACTTGATTGGTATCAAAAAATTACCCGAGATCTATTGTTGTTGGCAGATCTCCCTTATACAATGGGTTTTGAGTCTGCATATGAAAATGTAGGGAAGATGAGAAATCGTGGATTGGAAGTATCTTTAAAGACTATAAATATTAAAACACGCAATTTCCGTTGGGAAAGCGATTTCAATATAAGTTTTAATCGGAATAAGATATTGGCGCTTACGGGGAACCAACGTAACCTTTATTCTTTTGTCCCTTTGAATACAAATTTTAATAATTCTCCATTATATATCGCGCAAGTAGGACAGCCAACAGGAATGTTTTTCGGGTATGTGTTTGATGGGATCTACCAAGAAGAAGATTTTGATCAACCTTCTCCGGGAAAATATATTCTTAAAGATAATGTCCCTACTAATGGAAATGATCGTGCAACTATACAGCCAGGAGATATAAAATACCGAGATTTAAATGGCGACGGTGTGGTTAATACTTATGACCAAACTATCATAGGTCGGGGGCAGCCTTTACATACGGGAGGTTTTAATAATACATTTATATACAAAGGCTTTTCTTTGGGGATATTTTTAAGCTGGTCTTATGGTAATGATGTTTACAATGCTAACCGTCTTTTCCTTGAGGGCAACGCTTTGTCGGCTACCGACATAAATCAGTATAAAAGCTATGAAAACAGATGGACTCCTGAAAATAGAAGTAATAAATACTTTAGAACAGGTGGACAAGGTCCTGCTGGTTACCATTCTTCGCGGGTGTTGGAAGATGGCTCTTACTTACGATTGCAAAATCTGACATTTGGTTATAATTTCCCGAGAAAATGGTTAAAAAGATTATATGTCAGTTCTTTAAACCTAAGTTTTACAGCTCGAAACCTATTAACATTTACAGGATATTCGGGAATGGATCCCTCTGTATCTACGAGAAGCAGTATTTTGACACCTTCGTTTGATTATTCTGCCTATCCATCGGCTAAATCATTTATGTTCAGTTTAAAAACGACATTTTGATAATTTAAATTTGAAATGATATGAAGTACAAATATTATATTTTTGCGGCTTTCTTCCCTATTTTGCTGTCAGCATGTGCAGATTTCCTGGATACAGAGCCGGATGATTTTTTGTCATTGACTTATTATGAGACTGATAATCAATTTGAATATGCGTTGGCCGGAGTTTATGATGTTTTAGGAAATACGGCATTTTATGGACAACAATATATTTGTCGCATGGGGAATGAAGCCGATGAAGGTTATTTTAATCGGGAGGAAGTAATAGAGGGCCCTCAGGTTTATAACTTTTCTACTTCCGATAATATCGTACAAGGGTTATGGAAAATTTTGTATGATGGGATTAACCGGGCAAACTTGGTTTTGGCAAGTCTCGAAAGAAATCCGTCTATCGATCCTGATTTGTCAAAGAGAATAAAAGGTGAAACGCTTTTTTTGAGAGCCTATTATTATTTTATTTTAGTACAACATTGGGGAGATGTTCCTTTGATATTGCAACCTACGATTGATTTAAAAAATAAAGAAATAGAGCGGACTTCTTCTAAAAAAGTTTACGAACAGATTCTTGGGGATATGGAAACTGCGGAAGGGTTAGTTCAGTCAGCTACAGAAGCCGGTTTTGGAGGTCGGGTTACAAAATCTGCAGTACGTGGGATTTTATCTCGAGTGTGCTTGCGTATGGCAGGAAACCCTTTGAATGACGAGAGTCGCTATGCAGAAGCTCGGTCATGGGCAAAAAAGGTAATGGACGATACCGAATCGGGTCATCGATTATTACAAGATTATAGTCAGGTGTTCATCAATTATGCACAAGATAAATATGACATAAAAGAGAGCATTTGGGAAGTCGAATTCTGGGGTAATGCTCAGGACTCTTATCGTGAAACCGGACGTGTAGGTGCATGGTTAGGATTACGCAGTGATAGTGAAGTAATAGGGTTAGCTTATGGGCATATCAGTGCCACATCGTATCTTTATCGCCTGTATGAAGTCGGAGACTTACGTCGAGATTGGGCCATAGCTCCTTATACGTATGATAAAGACGGTTCCCATATCGTCCGTCCGGAAGCAGAAGGATACAATGCTTGGAAACGTTACTGTGGAAAATGGCGCCGAGAATATGAAACTGTTTATCCAAGAGCGAACAATGCTACTTCTCAAAATTTCCCTTTATTGCGTTATTCCGATGTATTATTGATGTTTGCCGAAGCTGATAATGCCGTAAATCATGGCCCTACACAAGAAGCTTATAATGCTATTAATCTTGTGCGTCGTCGAGCTTTCGGTTTGTTGGATGCCAATGGAAAAACCGATTTATTGCAGCCGGAAGCCTGTGATTTGACGGGTTTGAATGAAAAGACTTTTCAAGAGGAGATTATGAATGAACGTTCTCGAGAGTTATGTTTCGAAGCTTTGCGGAAACAAGATCTTATTCGCTGGGGGAAATTGATAGAAAATATGAAGAATATAGAAAATTTGCTTGATATGGAATATAGCGGACAATTTTTCTCATTGGCTTTCCGAAATATTTCACAGCGTCATCTTTTGTTCCCTATTCCGGCACGAGAAATGATTTTGAATAAAAAATTGACACAAAATCCTCAATGGTAATAAGTATGATTATGAATCGAAATAAATTATATAAAGTCTTAATGAGTTTAGGATTGTTGATTTGGGGGCTATTGGGAATGACCTCTTGTGATCCTAAGGTAGAATTAAGTGGTGATGTAGAAGATTTTACGGTAACATTGCTTACACCGAAAATAAAAGCTGGTGAGCAAGCTGTATTTTCATTTACCGGAGATCCTGATATTATATCTGTTTTTACAGGTGAATTATATAGTGAATATAGTTGTAAAGATCATCGTATCTTGGAAAGTGGAGATTATAGTCTTTCTTTCAGTACCGCAACAAAATATGGTTCTCAGGAAGATCATTTTTCGATATTGATCTCGACCGATTTTAATGGAGACTATTCCGATATTTCTCATGTAAAAGCCGCAACATGGACAGATATAACCGATCGGTTTACAATTGCAACCGGAAATACGAATGGCTCTTATATTGATTCGGGAGTGTTGAATATGAATGAATTTATGGAAGAAGGAACTCCGGTTTATATAGGTTTGCGTTATGTTAATCAACCTACTGCAATAGCCGGAGCATGCCGTACATGGTATGTTCGAGGATTTCAACTATCGACAGAAACAAACTTATTCGGGGAGCAAGTTATTGCAGATATATCGTCGGCTGGCTTTTCTTTAGTTGATGCAGGAATTGGGGGGGCTTGTCGTTCTACGATTTTGTCGGTTATAACATTACTTGGCCCTGCAGGAACTACATCTCAGGAAGGCAGTGAGAATTGGATGATAACAAAGCCTTTGACCCGTCAATCTCAAATAGATTTGGGTCCTGACCGGCCTACACCTTTGAAGGGGATGACTGAAGAACGCCTGTCTGAATATAAATATATTTATAAAGAACCGGGAAAA
Organism: uncultured Bacteroidales bacterium; assembly: GCA_949297285.1. Taxonomy (GTDB): domain Bacteria; phylum Bacteroidota; class Bacteroidia; order Bacteroidales; family Coprobacteraceae; genus Coprobacter. Next base: position 15,697 of record CASFRL010000051.1, on the reverse strand, counting down.
TATAAAGTAACTTTTGTTGCGACTAATGCTAATATCGACCATTCACAGTCTGTTGTTCGAGAAGTGGAGATTGAAGTAGAATCTTAAAAAGGTAATTATGAAAATTCAAAGTTCCATAATGAAAAAAGGTCTGAATTTATTATTTCTTTTTTTCTGTTTCCCGTTTTCGATGTGGTCTTTAGATTTAAATAGTTTGCGTCTCAATTGGTATAACGAATTGACAGGTTATCCTTACGATTCGGAAATAACGGAGATTGAAACTAAAATTGTTAGTCTAACCTCGACAGGGCAAAAACAATGGGATGCTATGAAAAAAGAGGCGGATAGATCGCAATTATGGAGTGATCTTTCTTATAGCACATCTGCCGATATAACGGAGTCTTATAGCCGATTAGAGAGTATGGCTTTGGCTTATAATCTTGAAGGATCCTCTTTGTACAAAGATGCAACGTTGAGATCGGATATACTTTCAGCTTTGGAATGGCTATATGTGAATCAGTATAATGAGACAACGAACGATTCGGGACAAAACTGGTGGGATTATAAAATAGGTGCTCCTCTCAGATTAAATAATATTATTATTTTGATGTATGAAGAGATATCTTCCGATTTGCGAAATAAATATTTGCTGCCAATATCCCATTTTTGTCCGGATGTGGGTGATTATACGGGAGCTAATTTGGCTTGGGTAGCGACAGTTATAGCCATACGAGGCATTATTTCTGGCAATGAAACCGAAGTCATTTATGCCCGTAATAGTTTGGAGCCTTTATTTGAATATGTCTCGGAAGGAGATGGATTTTATAAAGATGGCTCTTTTATACAACATGATCGTCATCCTTATAATGGAGGATATGGGATTTCCTTATTATCCTCTTTGGCCGATTTGATGGCGTTGTATCATGGATCATCTGCCGATTTCTCAGAAGAGGATAAAACTATTGTTTTCGAATGGGTACAGAATGCATTTGAGCCTCTTGTATTTCGTGGAGGAATGATGTCTATGGTACGTGGGCGAGAGATTGCGCGTTCTGCTGCAACAGATCATAAAAAGGGCCGTTCGTTGGTACAGATATTGATGCGGGTACAACATTTAGTTTCTCCTGAGAACTCATTAAAAATTGCGTCTTTGGTAAAAGATTGGCTGGTCTCAGATAAAACTTTCTCTGATTATTATGCTTACATGAATTCTATCCGAGCCATTAAAGAAACAAAAGCATTAATTGAGAACGACGATATTCCACTTCGAGATACTTATGAAATTTATCATCAGTTTCCTTGTATGGACAGAGCCGTGCAACACCGTCCGACTTATGCCGTGGGAATATCTATGTATTCTTCCCGTATATATAATTATGAAAATACTAATCGGGAAAATATTAGAGGTTGGCATAATGCTGATGGCGCGGTTTATCTATATACTTTAGATCAGAATCATTATGAAGGAAATTTCTGGGCTACTGTAAATCCATATCGTATATCTGGTACAACTGTGGCAGAAAATACTACTGCAAAAGCAAAGACTTTATCAGACAAGTCATGGGTAGGAGGAGTCGGTATTTCAAAAAAATATGGATGTTCGGGAATGAACTATAACTCGAAAGATCCTATTGTGTGTGCTAAAAAATCGTGGTTCATGTTTGATGACGAAGTTGTAGCATTAGGAGCGGGTATAACAAACGATAGTCATGTAAATGTGAATACTTATATAGATCAACGGAAACTGGTATCGGATAATCGAAATGTTTTTACCGTAGATGGAGAGCAACAAGAAGCTCTATTTGGATCAGATGTTGCCCCATTAACTTTGGAAAATGTAACGTGGGCACATTTGTCCGGAAAATATTCTGGAATGGAAATAGGTTATTATTTCCCTGAACCTACAACTCTGAAAGCCATTCGACAGCAGCAATCCGGTTCGTGGCGGGATGTGAATGATGCAGGGAGCACAACAATACAGAAAGATTATTATTTAACCTTGTGGAAAGAACAGGGAAATAATTCTGTCGATGCTAATTCTGAAGATAATCGTTATGCTTATGTCCTTATTCCGTCTTGTACCACAACGCAATTGAAAAGTTATAGTTTAAATCCTGATATCGAGGTGTTGAGCAATACGGCTTCCATACAGGCAGTTAGGGAAAAAACATTGGGTATAGTTGGCGCTAATTTTTGGAATAACTCGGCCTCTCAATCCGTCTCTATCAATGGAATCCCTTTTTTGTATTGTGATAAAAAAGCTTCAGTTATGGTTCATGAGAGAGAAAACGAAATTGAAATTTCACTTTCAGATCCGACAATGTTGAATACAGGAGAGATTGTGTTGCAATTGCCTTCTTTAGCAGCAAGTGCGGTTATTAAGAAAGATGAACAAATTACAGTCGTTTCTTATGATCCATTGGTCTTGAAATGCAATGTAAATGGATTATTGGGACAAGGATTAAATGTTATTTTTCAAAAAAAAAACATTTTGGCAATAGAACCAACACAGAAAGATTCGGTAATGTTTGACTTGAAATATATGCAAAAAGATGGACATATAAATTTTTCTGTCTATTCAACGAAAAAGCAAGATGCACTATTAAGAATAACAGGGATTGATGGAACATTATTTGCCGAATATAAATTATCCCTTATACAAGGAACGAAAGATTATGATTTCCCGTTGATATCTTTTTCATCTGGATGCTATCTTGTTTCATTGATCTTACCCGATAGAATTATTTGTAAAAAGTATTTGTGATGATACAACTATTGTAAAGCAAGAAATGTATGAATCGATTGATTTTATTTTGTATAATTAATATTATAACATTTTCAGTTTCTCGTGCAGAGCTGAAACTTTCGTCGTTATTCTCTGATAATATGGTCATTCAGAGAAATGCCGTGATACCGATATGGGGAGAGGATAAGCCTTTGGCAGAAGTGGAAGTACAAGGTTCGTGGTCGAAACAAAAGTATAAAACTAAATGCGATTCTGAGGGGAAGTGGAAAGTTAATATAGAAACCCCTGATGCAGGAGGACCATTTTTTATCCAGTGTAAAAGTAAATCTGGTAAAATAAAAATACAAAATATCTTATCAGGTGAAGTCTGGATGTGTGCCGGACAGTCCAATATGGAAATGACCGTTCGGGGTAGTTTGAACCAACCTGTTTTATTGGCAAATGATATTTTGTTGAATGCCGAGAATGACCAAATCCGGTTGATTCGCGTAGCCCGGAATGCGCAGCTATCACCACAGGATACTTGTAAAGGACAGTGGAAATCTGCATCATCTGTTTCTATTCGCTATTTTAGTCTTGTCGGATATCTGTTCGCAAAAATGTTACAAGATCAACTTAATGTCCCGGTAGGAATGATCGAAACATCTTGGGGCGGATCAGCGATACAGCCATGGATGAGTAGAGAATGTTTGGAATCAATGGATATTCCTGTCCCAAATGATTTCCGTGCTTTTAAGGTACATCGTAGAGCTCCGTCTTCTCTATATAACGGAATGATTGCACCGATTGCCGGTTTTGGAATACGAGGTTTTTTATGGTATCAAGGAGAATCGAATATCGGAGATCCTGATTTATATAGTGAACTGCTCCCTGAAATGGTGAAGGATTGGCGTAAAGCGTGGGGTAATGATAAACTACCTTTTTATTATGTTCAAGTTGCTCCATATGAATATCCTAACGGAAATGGAGCATTGTTGCGTGAAGCTCAGTTGAAAGCATCGGAAAAGATCCCATATAGCGGTATGGCTGTTATTGTAGATGCTGGGATTGAAAAATGTATTCATCCATCCGATAAACTTACTGTAGCGAAACGGTTGATTTATTGGGCAATGAATAAAACCTATGGAAAGACTGCCTTAGCTTGTGATTTCCCTAAATATAAATCTTTTACTGTAAAAGATGGGAAAATGCGGATTTTCTTTGAAAATGCTCCCAATGGGTTAACGTCTTATAATAAACCTATTACACTTTTTGAAGTAGCAGGAGAAGATAAAGTATTTTATCCTGCGAATGCCGAAATTGATAGACAAAAAGGTATTGTTGTGTGGAGTGATCAAGTGAAAGAACCGATAGCGGCGCGTTATGGATTTAAAAGTTGGATTAAAGGAGAATTATATAGTACTGAAGGTATTCCAGTACCGTCGTTCCGTACAGATGATTGGATTGTCGAATAATTTAATGTAAAAAATGATATGGAAAAGAACAAAATATCACGTCGAGATTTTGTAAAACAATTAGGTATTATGGGAGTTGCAGCATCGGGTATCACGTCTGTATCGGCCGGAGTACCTGCCGATTCTAACCCCGTAAAAGGCAAAATCTCTTTAAAGAAAAGAGCTGTCCCCGTATCCGAAGGTTGGGATGTGATTGTTGTTGGAGGAGGCCCTTCGGGGTGCACTGCAGCTATTGCTGCTGCAAGAGAAGGCGCAAAAACTCTTTTGATCGAATCTACGGGGATGTTAGGAGGTATGGGAACAGCCGGATTAATGAACGCTTGGTGCCCTTTTACGGATGGAGAAAAGATTATTTACAACGGATTGGCAGAGAAAGTGATGAGAGCGGCGAAGAAAGGTGTTCCACATGTACCGGAAGATAGCTATAATTGGTTGCCTATAAATACAGAACAATTAAAGAGGGTATATGATGAAATGGTTTTGAATTCAGGAGCTTCGGTATTGTTATTTACGCAATTATCTGCTGTGGAGATGAAAAATGATGAAACGATAGATTCGATTATCGTATCGAATAAAGCTGGATTAACAGCATATAAAGCGAAAGTCTATATTGATTGTACTGGCGATGGTGATATGGCAGCTTGGGCAGGAGCAGAATTTTTACATGGAGATGATTCGAATACAGTACAATCTGCAACGCTTTGTTTTTCTATGGCAAATGTAAATCAGCAAAATTATCATAAAGCCCGTTATACAATAGAAGGTGCAAAGCCGCAAAGTCCGATTCATAAAATTTTAGCCTCGGGTAAATATCCATTAATCCCGGATTCCCATTTTAATGTAAAAATGTCGGCTCCCTCTTTCTTGATGTTTAATGCAGGACATATACAGGTGAACAGTACCGATCCGATGGACCTTTCGGATGCTATGATGCGAGGGCGACAATTGGTAAAACAAATGGATGAAGGGTTACATGAGTTTGCCCCCGAGATTTTTGGCGAATCCTATCTTTCGGCAACAGGATCACTGTTAGGATTGAGAGAGAGCCGCCGCATAGTGGGGGATTATCTTTTTACGATAGATGATTGGTTGGCACGGCGATCTTTTGATGATGAAATTGGACGGAATTGTTATTATATCGATGTCCATAAAAAGAAAAACAGAAAACGTTACCCTCGTTATTCAAAAGGAGAGTCTCATGGCATTCCGTATCGCTGCCTTACACCCAAGAAATTGAAAAATGTATTAGTCGCAGGACGTTGTATATCGACCGATGAATATGCTTTTGGCAGTTTGCGGGTTATGCCAGCCTGTTTGGTAACAGGAGAAGCTGCCGGTTTGGCTGGAGCGTTGGCTGCTCGTTCTGGAAAACCCGATGTCCATGCAATTGATGTAGCGTTATTGCGTAAACGTTTGAAAGAGGAAGGGCAAAATATTCAATAAAATAATTTGATCCTTATGATTTTTGAATAAACCTAAGCCGTGTATCAATAAAAAATCTATTGATACACGGCTTTTTGAAATATATTATATAGTTAGCGGTTTCTTGAATTATAAAAAAGGCTATGGATATGATTTTTCATTCTTTTAGACTATGATATGTTTGTCATTATTACATTAAGAAAGAATCTTATAGGATTCATCTGTCATAAAAAATATTTCTTTAACTTTGTTTTCAGTGAATGCCTTTAAACTCTGTTTATATTCTGTGAATGAGTATGATAAACTTAAATAGGAAGGGCTGATCACTGAAATTTTCAATATTGGCATTTGATTACATAAACGTTAATATAAATCTTGTATCATGAAATTTTACGTAAAAACTCTTTGGGAATTATTGGGGAAGAGGTATGTTTTGTTATTTAAAGTCGGATTTCTTTTTTTCTTTCTCTCCTGTGGAACGATTTGTGCCGATAATCTGCAAACTTGTAAAAAACACTTGATCGAATGGCATACAAAATCGTTGTATGAAGACGAAAAAATAGTTCAGGAGATTATTCGATTGACCGATAATGGTTCGTATATCGATCAGTCTATTAAAGAGTTGTATTTAAATATTCTTTTGCCTCGCGATACGGTAATAAGTTGGCTCGATTCGCAACTCGCCGATGGGAGTTGGGCCAATATAGACTATAAAGATCGAAGCGCAAGTGTGTGGTTTCCCTCTTTTCATGTGATTCGCATGTTTCATCTGGCCAAAAGTTATTGTGCCGAGAATTCGGCATTGTATCATCAAGAGCGAGTTTTAGACGGATTTATATCTGCCTTGAAGTATTGGTGCGATTATGAGAATACTTCGACCAATTGGTGGTTTACCGAGATCGGTATTAATAAAATTCTTGGGCCGGCAGTGTTGATGATGGAAGATCGTTTGCCGGAAACATTGAAAGAAAAAGTCCTTGCCCAATTAGAAAGATCTCGTATCGGGAAAACCGGTCAGAATCGGGTCTGGCTTGCGGGGAATGTTATCTATAAAGCCTTGTTTCAAGGAGATGAACAGATGCTCGATTCGGCCCGTAATGTTATGGCATCGGAGATATACTTGACTGTGCAAGAAGGCATACAACCCGATTACTCTTATCATTTGCACGGGCCTCAGTTGCAGTTTGGCAATTATGGTCTTGCATATGGCGTGAATATGTCGTATTGGGCTTATATTTTTCGGGATACGAAATACTCTTTTACAAAGGATCAGCTTGATATTTTGAGTAATTATCTTTTGAAAGGGTTGGCTTGTGTCGTATGGAACGGAAGGATGGATTTTAGTGCATGTGGCCGTCAGTTGTTCAGAAATGCGCAAAGAGGCAAGGCTTTGGCTTTAGCGCAGGCATTATCCGATATTTCTCATGTCGATAGCGCGCGTATGGATCATTACCGAAGTTCGTATAATTCTATTCTGGCTTTAACATGGGATGGAAGTCCCGAAGTCACCGCTTTTTATCGTTCGGATATGTTGGTCGGGAAAACCCGTAATTCCTATATCTCTGTTCGGTTCTCTTCGCCTCGGGTCATTGCCACGGAGACCGGGAATGATGAGAACCTGAAAGGTTATTATCTGGGCGAGGGGGTAACCTCTTTGATGCAAGAAGGAGATGAGTATGACAATATATTCCCGATTTGGGATTGGCGTTGTTTACCCGGGAGTACGGTTCCGGTAAATCATGGAGCATTGCCTTTGTTGAGCTGGGGCGGATACCGTAATGGTAATGCCTTTTCCGGGGTATTGGCCGACGGGAAGTATGGTACTGCGGTGTTTTCGCTCGATCGTGATGGCGTAACCGGGAAGAAAGGCTATTTTTTGTTTGAGGATTTACTCGTGTGTTTGGGAAATGATTTGAAAAGTTCTGCAAACCTCCCTTTGCAAACAACCGTAAATCAGACTTATTATAAAGACGGTTGTACAGTGCGGCAAGACGCTGAAACCAAGGTTCTGCAAAATGGGTCTTTCGAAATGAATCCTGAATCGGAATACAGTATTCGTCATGGAGGTTGGGATTATTATATTTTCCCGGGTCAGAAAGGCCGGATTTCTTTGGAAGAAAAATCCGGTAGTTGGCATGATATTGCAAAGTTTTATGATACCTCTCGGCAATCGGCAAAGCTGTTTACATGTGTGCTGGATAATGATAAAGGCCGTTATGCCTATATGGCAGCACCTTCCGGGGAAAATACTCAGAAAAGATTTTCTGCAGTAGAGATTATGAGCCAAACGGAGAGATGTCAGGCCGTAAGGTATAAGACTGATAAGGTAATTGCAGCAATATTTTACGGATCGGACTCTTTGCAACTCGATGCCCGTTGCAATTTTATTGCCGTGACCCCGGCGATATATCTATTTAAACCTTATCAAAAAGGGTGGAAGATAACCGTTGCCGACCCTACACAAAATCTGAAAACGATCGTATTTGAAGTTTCCGGGAAACGTGCCGGAGGTTCTTATGTACCGGAGAAGAATTGTACCCGTTTCGTTATCGATTGTCCCGAGGGGGCATCTGCCGGATCGGGAGTTACGGTAGTTTTGTGACAATAAGCGAAAAAGATATTTGAGCGTTTGATCGGCATAACAAATAAAAAATCCTTTTGTCTGTTTTTCTTTCATAGGAAACAGACAAAAGGATATCTCAAATTATAGGTAGATGGAAAAGTTTTGTCAATCGGGGGTAATACCTTGTGCTTTCAATAATTCGAGCCCGAGGTCTTTTAATTTATACTTTTGTATCTTTCCACTGCCGGTTAACGGGAACTGATCTATGAAGAAGATATATTTGGGTATCTTGTGCCGCGATATTTTCCCTTTGCAAAAATCTTTCACATCGCAGTCGTGCAGTGTTTCCCCCTCTTTCAAGATGATAAATGCTCCGACCTCTTCTCCGTATTTTTTTGACGGTACGGCAGCGACTTGTACATCTTTAATTTGTGGAATCTGGTAAAGGAACTCTTCGATTTCACGGGGATATATATTTTCCCCGCCTCGTATAATCATATCCTTGATGCGTCCCGTGATTTTGTAATTACCTTCCGGTGTTTTTATTCCCAAATCGCCGGAATGTAAAAATCCGTTTTTGTCGATAATAGCAGCGGTGGCTTCGGGCATTTTGTAATACCCTTTCATGATATTATATCCCCGGCAGCACATTTCACCTTGTACCCCTACGGGACATTCTTCGAGAGTTTCCGGATCGATTACACGCACTTCGACTCCGGGAAGATCGCTTCCTACTGTCGATGCTCTGACTTCGACCGGATCATCGACTTTGCTCTGTGTCATACCCGGTGATGTCTCTGTCAATCCGTAAACGCTGGTAATTTCTGTCAAGTACATTTTGTCCATTACTTCCCGCATGAGCCATTCGGGGCACAAAGAGCCGGCCATGATTCCGGTACGCAGAGAAGAGAGGTCGAACATGTTGAACATCGGGTGATTTAATTCGGCAATAAACATTGTCGGTACTCCGTATAAGGCCGTACAACGTTCTTTATGTACCGAAGCCAATACTACAAGCGGGTCGAAACGCTCGAGCATTACGGCACAACCGCCATTTGTGACGATTGCCATAATTCCGAGTACTATACCGAAACAATGGAAAAGTGGAACCGGAAGACATACTCGGTCATTCTCGGTGAATTTCATACACTGACCTATGCAGTATCCGTTGTTCGTGATATTGTGGTGCGTGAGCATCACACCCTTGGGAAATCCGGTAGTTCCCGAAGTGTATTGCATATTCACGACATCGTAGCAATTGAATTTTGTCTTTTGAATCTCCAGCTTTTCGTCAGCCACAGTGTTCCCTAACAGCAAGAGCTCAGCTGTATTGTACATTCCCCGATGTTTTTCCTGCCCTATATAAACGACATTGCGCATGTAGGGGAACTTCGAGCTTTTCAGATGTCCTCGTTGTGAGGTTTTCAATTCGGGGAGCATGGTGTAGGTCATATCGACGTAGTCGCTGTCGAATGTACCGTTAGAAATACATAGCGTGTGTATGTCGGCATTTTCTACCAGATATTCCAACTCATGTTGTTTGTAATTGGTGTTCACGGTGACTAAAACCGCTCCGATCTTGGCCGATGCAAACAAAAACGTAAGCCAGTCGGGAACGTTTGTTGCCCATATCCCGACCTTCGAGTCTTTTTCGACGCCGATGGCCATCATCCCTTTTGCCAGATTGTTTACCCGTTTGTTAAATTCGGCATAGGTAAAGCGCAAGTCCCGGTCCGAATAAACGATAAACTCTTTATCCGGAGTCTTCTCTGCCCAATATTCAAGGAAGTCTCCTAAAGTTTTTTCAAATAACTGCATAACGTAAAAATTTAAAGCAATTAAGCTGGAACATAAACAACGGCAAGGATACTGGCCGCCTGATTGTTATAGGCATGTACGTGATGAGGTACGATAGAGTCGTAGTAGATGCTATCTCCCTTTTTCAGGACATAAGTTTCGTTCCCGTAGTTTATCTCGACTTCCCCGTCGGTGACTATGATAAATTCTTCGCCCTCGTGTGATGACATTTCATAGTCGTTTGCCGAAGCCGGAGCGATGTTTATGAAGAACGGCTCCATGTGGCGATTCGATTTTGATTTTGAAAGGGAATAATATTCCATGTGCTTGCTGGCACTCGATGTATTTGTCGAGAAGCTGATGCTTTTGTCTTTTTGCATATTCCGACATATTACGGGGCCTAATTCTTCTTGGTCATCGAGGAATGTGCCTAAGCGTACGCCCATAGCCCGAGCGATTTTCAATAATGGGGCAAGAGCGGGCAAATCGATATTTTCTTCTATTCTGGCAACTTGTTCCTCACTCAATCCGGCCTGATTGGCAACTTCTTCTCGAGTCATATTTTTGCTTTCCCGTATCGTTTGTATTTTATGACCTACGGTCTTGTTATTTTTCATAACGCACTATTATATTGTATTATTTTTTAATGTGATTTGCTATAATATGAAATAATTCTTGGCAAAAATAAGAAAAACTTTAATTTGAATGAAAAAATATGCGGAATTTTTCCAAAATAAATGAGAATAATATCTCTCATGCTGTACCCCGGTTTTTCGGATTTTGACCGTTGAAAAAGAAGATTAAGCATTGAAATTAAGCAAGTAAGTGGTATCTTTGCAAGAAAAATGCATTTTTATGTAATAAACCAAAATTCTAATAAATAAATAAAATGAAAGTAGTAAATCTATTTGTATCGTTATTGATACTCTCTTTTGTTGTGGCTTGTCAGTCAAAAACATCTTCAGATCAGGTAGTGAATAAAGTATATCAAGTCGATAGTTTATTGATTATGCAGGATTCTTTGATTGGCGATACGATCGAATTGGAAGGTTTCTGTGTCGACGTCTGCGGACATGGCGGTTCGCATATTACATTGATGGGAAGCGATACGACTCAGGTAGTTGATGTAGAAGCCGGGCCGGAGATCGGGTCGTTCAGCAATGATCTTCGCAACAATAATGTCCGTGTGAAGGCTGTTATCGATGAACAACGAGTAGATGAAGCATTCCTTTCAGATTGGGAATATCGGTTGGATGAGAGCTTGAAAACTCCTCAGGGAAATCCCGAAGCTGTGGCAATGCTGAAGCAGCAAATTGCCGAAATACGGGCTGCCATAGCTGAACGTATGAAGAAAGAGAATAAAAATTATTATAGTCAGTATCATATTTTTGCTTCAGAATATGCCATCCAGTAATTTCTCAACAAAAATGCGTAAATGGTTCCGGGTTATTCACCGGGACTTGTCTTTTCTTTTTTCCGGTATCATAATCGTTTATGCGGTTTCGGGTATTGCATTGAATCATAAACGAGACTTTAATTCAGATTATCGTATCAGCCGTTCCGAGATTGTTTTAAAAGGAGATTTCCCCAAATCGGAAAAAATTTCGAAAGAAGAGGTCCTTCCCTTACTTGAGCAAGTGGGAGAAGAGAATGCTTATATGAAACATTATTATTTTGGAGAACAGCAGATGAAAGTCTTTTTAAAAGGCGGTTCTTCGTTAGAGGTCGATATGAATACGGGTAAGGCATTGTACGAATCGGTAAAAAAACGCCCGATATTGAGCGCCTTTAACCGTTTGCATTATAATCCGTTGGTTTGGTGGACATGGTTCTCTGATATTTTTGCTGTTTCTTTGATTCTCATTACGATTACCGGTTTGTTTATGATTAAAGGGAACAAAGGTCTTTGGGGACGAGGAGGGATCGAGTTTATTATAGGAGTGCTGATTCCGATATTGTTCTTGATTTATTTAAATTGATAATTTATTTTAGCTCTCATAAAAAAAGCGTTCGTTGATATCAACGAACGCTTTTTTTTAGGTTATGAAAGATTATATTTTAGCTTTCTGAACCACCGGTATGCGGAAGAGTTCTGTTTCGCCACCTTTCAATACAACATCCAGTTTACGTTCGGCACCTGTCGTATTGGCTGATCTGGGCGAGATACTCAATGTTCCCATACCATAATATGCATTCAGCCAAGATTCTTCATCAGTTATGACTTTCGATGTCCCGGTTTCGCAAATTACCACATCGATACTTCCATCAGCATCGATACCATATTCAACTTTAGTTGTATTGGCATCGCTGGCATTAAAGCTCAATAATGTATTGTTCGCAATCTCTTCTGTCCATTCTGCATCATAAACCGTGATCGCTGTAGCCGGTTTAACATTTTGCATGATGGTAATGCTTACGGGGTCTGCCGATCCTGCCGTAATTTCCAGTGTTATATTTCTCATCCAGCTGTCTTCGTTGGCTTGAGTAAACTTGATTTCGACTGTTTCTCCACTGCGTCCGCTGGTCTTGTTGATACTATACCAAGGAGTATAAGTTCCATCTTCAGGGTCGTTCCAATCCTGTACGGCTATGTTCCAACGTCCGGCATTTGTTTTGATAACGAAACTGAACGGTGCACCGTCTTTATATGGAGCGGTGTAAGAATACATATTATTCTCCATAGGAACTCCCGATAATGTGATCGTATTTTGGGTATCGGTTCCTAATTGGGTAATTGTAAATTCAACCGGTTCAGCCCCTGGAACAGTAATTTTGAATGAAGCCGTTCTGTCAGTGTTTCCGGTATGGATACCAGCCTTTATTGAGATGGTTGTATTATCCAGAACTTTTGCGGTACACCAAGATCCGTTATTTTCAATAGCCTCTACGTTAATCAACTCAGCCGGAGCATCTGTTGTGATATGAACTACCGTATCGACCAACTCATCGGTAGGTAACTCTAATAAAGCGTCTTCTTCGGATGCCAGCGAAAGCGAATAAGTTAAATCTTCTCCTTTTTTGTCATCATCATTATCGCAGCTGCTTAATACAAATGATGATGTTACTGCCAATAGAGCAATAATCCAGAATTTCAGATCAATAATTTTCATAGATCATTTGTTGTTTAGTTAATAAATAAAGATATGGGAAGTACGAATATTCATACTCCCCTTATCGAATTGTTGTTATTTGTCGAATAATTTTTGGATAACGGTGATTTGGTAATCGTAGTATGCTCTTGTGCGGGCATCTCCGGTTCCTCTTTTAGCCTTATATAAATTCAATATGTTCTTTAATGTCGCAGTGATAATCGGACGGCCGACTCCTGCAGATAATTTTGCCGGAGTCATGTTGTGCCGGGCATACGACTGCTCATCTTTATTGAAATTACATGTCCCATGTTGTTTACAGAACGCATCGCTTTCTTTTGCCACAAAATCCATCATTTTTTTCAGCTCTTGTTCCGGATCAGCCAATCCACCCATCAAGCCTTTATTCATAGAAGGATCAAGATTCGAATATTTCATTAATGCAGCCACTGCAGCATTTTGAAGATTCATATCTTCTTGGGTCAATGATTTCGATTTGATTGTATTGACGAACATCGCATTTGTTGCATCTTTCAGGTATTCGTCCAGTGTATAGAGGTTGTCTTGTCCAGAACGTTCTCCTTCATAAATGCTACCCATTGCTCCCGGGTTCAATATCCGTCCGGCAATAGAGTATTGGAAATTGTCATAAACGTTAGATTCCAGACCTGTGATTCTCATTATGTTTTCAGGAAGCAACCATTGGCGACAGTTCAACGCTTGGTCAACAAGCCATATCATGGCCTGTTTTTGTTTGTCTTTTGTGATATATCGTTTTGCGTAATCACTTGCCCCGTCTTGTACGATGTCCTTGTATTCGACACCTCCTAAATAAGGCATTACATGAGTCAGATATCTCATATATTGGCTTACACAAGCCAAATACATTTCTTGGATATCGTCATAATTCTTATTTTCTTGAGCAAACCATTTGTCGATATTCGAAATGATATATTTCAAATTTTCGATACCATAGTTGCTGGCTTTAATATGGTCGTTACCCAAATCTTCGGTTTGGTCGGTTGGATCTTCATTGAGGAATAATTGTTGTGCTCCGAATTCGTACATCGGGTCACCTTTCTTGTCTGCAATGATTTTATTCAGATAGGGATATTCATCCTCTGGTGTTTTTACATCTTTGAAAATGCGGTATCCCCAGTTGATGGCATGCATATCGTAAACCCCCATCAATGGCGGAACCATACGTACACCTTTTTCCATATCTCCTCTTTGGGCAACATAATTGTTGCGGGCATAATCCATGATACTGGGCGTAGTTCCGTATTTTTGAGTAAAAGACGGACTGCGTAGAGAGTCTACCGGGAAAGAGTAACTTGCCCCCATGTTGTGCATCAGTCCGAGAGTATGACCGATTTCGTGCGATGCAACATAGCGCAACGATTCGTTCATAACGTCATCGTCGAATATAGCTTTGCGTACACGTGCATCTGCTGCTCCGGTTTGAGAAAAACGCCAATTGTGTACCAATGAGATAACATTGTGATACCACATGACTTCGCCGACTAAAATTTCTCCGGTACGCGGATCGGTATAACTTGGTCCGGCTGCGTTTGCAACATCATTGGTCATATAACGTACACAGTTGTATCGGATGTCGTCCGGGTCGAAGTTAGGATCATCTGTCGGATAATCTTTTGCTACGACAACATTTTTAAATCCGGCTGCTTCGAAAGCCTTATTCCAATCTTCAATACCAGCTTTTACTGCGCCTCTCCACTTTTCAGGGAATGCTGAATCTACGTAATAAACGATCTGTTTTTTCGGTTCTACCAATTCTCCTTTAAAATATTTTTCGAGATCTTCATCTTTCGGTTCGACACGCCACCGATGGATAAATTCTTTCGGTAAGATTTTATCGGCTTCAGAGGTATAATAGTAATATCCCGAACTAAAATATCCCACCCGGTTGTCTTGATACCGTATCTTCATAGGTTCTTTGGGCAGTTCTATGATCGAACGGCGCATGGTAAGGGTATATCCTCCGTCGGTGATGTTATAATTCAGGATACTGGTAATTTCTATGTTTTTTTCGAAGCTTTTTACTTCTTTCAGTCTGGATGCAGAAGCATCATAAGACGCGCTCATAGTCCCCTTTGTCCGGTAACTTTGGCGAATAGGAGTGATACATTTCTCGTTCGATACGAAAAACGAAGTGACATCGATCAGTAACGTATCATTCCGGGATGCTTTTATCTTGAATGTTTTTAAAATCGGGTTGTTGAAATTCCGTTTAAAAGAAGAGGCAATAGGGTCATCTTCTTTCACTTTATCGTAAGTTTGTACGGTATGCATATATACGTTGCTTGTATCTGCAGAGAGGCAAAACATAAACGGGTCGCCTAACATTTCTCCTGCGGTAAAGTTTGAGCTGTTACTGGTCTCCGATATTCGGTTTGCCAACAAATATAAGTTTTCAAGATTTTTGGGCGTTATTTCGAAAAGAAGTTCATTCTTCGGTGTAACCCAAGCTTTGAATACTCCATCATGAGGTGTCGCTTTTTCAATTGCATCAGCAAACTTGTCTTTTTTCTTTTCTGGTTCTGCTTGTTCGGTTTTAGCTTTATTTTTCTTACTTTTCCGCTTAAACCATCCGGCATTTGCGTCTGGTAGCGCTATTGATAATGAA
>CASFRL010000050.1 GCA_949297285.1 uncultured Bacteroidales bacterium | reverse complement strand
TCCCGAATGGACCGGGTGGAAATTAAAGACCAACGGAAAATCATGGTCGACTCGATTGTTGAGAAGATCGACTACGTCAAATTAGGTGAGACCGGCGATGTATTGGTCGGACAAGTAACGCATCTTTTGTTTACGCCCGATCACATTATCGTTGGAGATGCAGACCAAGCAAAGGCCATATTTATTTTCGATCGCGCAGGAAACTCGCAAGCGGTCATCAGTCGATTAGGACGTGGCCCTCAAGAATATATGAATTTGCGTACAATTTTTCTTACCTCAGACCAACAAGCGATAGGGATTGTCGATAATTCCATGAAAAAATTATTGTATTTCGACCTGCAGGGCAATTTTATAAAAAAACAAGACCTTCATTTTAGCTGTAACGGAATAGAGTTCCTCGACGATAAGAAGATGATGTTGGTTTCAGACGGATGGGCCGATAAGCTACCCGCACTCGAAACTTATCCAAATAAAAAAGATTTATTGTTCTTTACCGATACAACTTTACAAATTCAAAGTAGTGCTATCGTAAATCCTTTCGATGTCAACAAGTTCCACTTTGCACCTGTCTATAAAAAGAGATTTGATGATCGCATCTATGTCGGGAAAGCTTTTGGCGATACGATTTATCAGGTAACCGCAGATGAGATTTTCCCTCGTTATTGGATCGACATGACCGCAGTTGACGGCGTTGCGAATTTTGGGAAAGATATGTCAAGTGAAAAGGTCGCACAAATAATGGATAGCAAGCCAACTTTTGCAGGTAATTTATACGTAGAATCAGACGATTATGCTCTATTCTGTGTCTCAAAAATGGGATTTGTTTTATTTAATAAACACACAAAAAAAACATATAATATAAACAATCGGTCACTGACTGCTTTATGCTTATATGTACTCTTTTCTGAATTTTCACATAAAAATCAATTTGTTTCTGTCGTCCCAGCATTCCGTTTTTTGACCTTCTGTCCGGACGTCCCGGGAATCGAATTGTGGAATGAGATCAAAGAGGGTCTTACCGATGAGGATAATCCCGTATTGCTGTTCTACACACTTAAAGATCCGGAGTAGCAGACAATTGACATAAAAAATTGAAATACAATCTACAAACTTTTTAACTACTCATTTATATGAACAATTTAAAAAAAATTCAGGCTTACCTTTTTGTAGTAATTTGTTGTTGGGCCTGCTCATCCAACACCGTAAAACAGGACGATAATGACTCGGATGCAAAATTGCACACTGTTACCGTATTACCTGATAACGATACGCCATTAGATTCTGTCGTAAAAAATATTGAATATGTCAAGTTGAAACCGACGGGAAATATGTTGATTGGAGACATTTCGAAAATAATAGTTACTGATAATCATATTATTATTGTCGACACTCGCCAATCACAAGCCGTATTTGTATTTGACCGTCAAGGAAATTCATTGGCTGTTATTAGTCGACTCGGAAGAGGACCTGAAGAATATATCGGACTTACCGATGCCGCCGTAACCCCAAATCAAAAAGAGATCGTTGTTTTGGATAATGGAAGATCTCAAATTCTCTATTATGACCTTTCGGGAAAATTCATCAAGAAACAAACTATTCCACTGACAGCAAACAGAATAGAATTTATCGATGATGAAACCATGCTGTTTACGACGTATGGAATAAGCAATAACCCAGATATTCCAGCCATCATGTGTTTACATTATGTTGACACGGATATGAATGTCGTGAAAAGTGCATTTCCCACTCAGCAATATCCCAAACTGGGTCATGTCGAGAGCCCGACGATGAAGAAAAACGGTGACCGACTCTATGCTTCGCCCATATATTCCGATACCATCTACCGGATCACATCGGATGGCATGACTCCATACTATTGGATCGATATGAGTCAGGTCAATGGGATAACCAATCGGGATTTCAGTCCGGATATGACGCCAGAACAATACAATCAAATATTGCAAAGCGGGGCATTCTTTAATGGTTCTTACGCCGAATCCGACAATTTCGGGCTTTTCCGGGCTTTATATCCCAAAAGAGGAAAACTCGTCATGTATAGTAAAACACAGGATAAAAGTTATAACCTTGACGCGGATCGTCTATCGACTATTTTTTACCTCTATCTGTTGAACCTAAACGACATTTACACCTATAAAGACCAATTTGTTGTAGCTGTCGATGCTTTTCGATTCACGAGCAAACCATTTCCAAAAGAAAGAGAAATTAAGTTGTATGAAGAGATTCAGCAAGGACTAACTGTTGACGATAATCC
>CASFRL010000049.1 GCA_949297285.1 uncultured Bacteroidales bacterium | reverse complement strand
TATTATTTATCTCACTGCTTACCATAGCTATCTCCGGGATGTCTGTCTCTGCAATCTCAGGTGAAAACGGAAAGAAAAAAGAGAAAAAGAGTGAAATAAAATTAGGACCGAACCCTTTTATAACTCACATGTACACTGCAGACCCCTCTGCTCATGTATGGGAAGACGGTCGACTTTACGTATATCCTTCGCACGACATCGATCCTCCCCGTGGTTGCGACCTGATGGATCAATATCACGTATTCTCTACCGATGACATGGTAAACTGGACCGACCATGGAGAAATTCTGAATTCGAGCCAGGTTCCCTGGGGACGTCCCGAAGGCGGATTTATGTGGGCTCCCGACTGTGCATATAAAAACGGTACCTACTATTTTTATTTTCCCCATCCGAGCAGCACAGATGTGCATTGTTCCTGGAAAGTCGGAATTGCAACCAGCAAATATCCGGCAAAAGATTTTAAAGTACAGGGATACATTAAAGGTATCGATGATGCTTGCGGAATGATCGACCCTTGTGTATTTATCGATGATGACGGACAAGCTTATCTATATCATGGAGGTTGCGGAAGAATTATCGGTGCAAAAATGAAAGACAATATGATGGAGTTAGCCGAAAAGCCCCGCAACATGGAGGGTTTGGTCGACTTTCATGAAGGGTCTTGGGTATTCAAAAGAAAGGGCATATACTATATGATGTACTCCGACAACGTACCACAACCCGACGGGAACCGATTGGTATACGCTACCAGTACAAATCCGCTTGGACCATGGACCTACCGCGGAGTAATTCTCGAAGCCACCAGTTCGGGAACGAGCCACGGCTCTATTGTCGAGTATAAGGGAGAATGGTTTCTTTTTTATCACAACAGCGACCTTTCCGGCGGAAGAGGTGAATTACGGTCGATCTGTGTAGACAAGCTATATTATAATCCTGACGGAACAATTCAATTGGTAAAACAGACAAAAGGCAACCAGAAGAAATAAAAAATATTTATTCCCATAAATAATATTACCTTTGCAAAAGATTATTTATCACATATTTCATAAAAACACACAGATTCAGTACTCATTTTTCTATAAATTCTCTGTTGTATGATAAAAAAAATATTCTTCTTATCTCTTCTTATATTTTTATTTACCGAAGGGATTGCAAAGGGTCGGGAAATTATTCTTCTCGAAAAAGGTTGGTTGTTCCAAAAACAAGATCCCCGTTTCGGTGTATCTGAGACTTGTCTGCCGTGGGATACTGTCAACATTCCTCACGATTGGGCGATAAGCGGGCCTTTTGACTTAAACCAGGATATGCAACTTGTTCAGGTTATCGAAGACGGGGACAAAGAGGCAAGACTACGCACCGGTAGAACCGGCGCACTACCGACAACCGGAATCGGGATTTATAAAAAAGAGATCTTTTTACCGGAAAATGAATCACCCCAAAAAATATTTATCGAATTTGACGGAGTGATGAGCCATGCCAAAGTTTATCTGAACGGGGCATATATAGGGGAACGTCCTTACGGATACTCATCTTTCTCATTCGACTTGACCGATCATTTTAAATTCGGAGCAAAAAATATCCTGGAAGTGCGGGTAGAAAATAAACCGGAGATGTCACGATTTTATACCGGTGCCGGGATTTATCGTCCGGTCAGATTGGTATGCACGTCACCCATACATGTAGCCCATTGGGGAACTTTTATTACCACACCTGAAATATCAGAAAAGAAAGGACGTGTTTCGGTAAAAACAAATATCCAAGCAGACATAAAGGAGAAAGGGAAAATACAATTAATTACAGAGATATATGACCCGTCGGGGAAATGCGTCACTTCTGTAAGCACCGAAAAAACGAGTATGCCTTCTCTCCTATTCGAACAAAATTGTTCGGTCAAGAATCCTCAATTGTGGGATACAGAACACCCTCATTTATACAAGGCCGTCTCTAAAGTTTATTTGAACGGGAGACAGACAGATCGATATGAAACCGTATTCGGATTCCGCACAATAAAGTTCGATAAAGACAAGGGGTTCTTTCTGAACGGGAAAGCGACAAAAATAAAAGGGGTATGCCTACACCATGATTTGGGACCATTAGGTGCAGCTGCCAATTTCAGGGCAACCGAACGTCAATTGGAAATCATGAAAGAGATGGGATGCAACGCTATACGTACCAGCCATAATCCTTCATCGGTCGAGCTCCTCGAATTATGCGACCGAATGGGTCTTATGGTACAAGTCGAGGCATTCGATGAATGGAAAAGCGGGAAATGCGTAAATGGATACAATACGCTGTTTGACGAATGGGCTGAGAGAGATCTGACCGATTTGATCCACAGAGACAGAAATCATCCTTGTGTCATCATGTGGAGCATCGGGAATGAGGTACGCGAACAAAGTGAAAAAGATGGTCACAAAATCGCACGTTTTCTTTCGGACATCGTACACCGCGAGGATCCTACCCGTCCCAGTACAGCCGGGTATAACAACCACGTCGAAGCCATTGCAAACGGTCTTGCCGATGCTGTCGATCTTGTAGGGTTCAACTACAAGCATTTTGACTATGAAAATCAACACAAAAATCACCCCGAATATGTACTTTACGGAAGTGAAACAAGTTCTGCAGTCAGTTCTCGTGGCATCTACAAATTCCCGATAAAAGACAATTCTTCTCCTTGGTATCAAGACTATCAGGTATCGAGTTATGATATGGATTATGTTCCTTGGGGCAGTGCTCCCGATACGGAATTTGAGAAACAAGACGACAATGATTTTCTTTTGGGAGAATTTGTATGGACGGGATTTGACTATCTGGGAGAACCGACTCCCTATGGAGGAGGGGCTCCTTCGCGCAGTTCTTATTTCGGCATTGTCGATTTGGCCGGGCTAAAAAAAGACAGATTTTATTTATACCAAAGCCAGTGGAGCGATAAACCGGTACTGCACGTTATGCCGCACTGGACATGGCCCGATCGTTTGGGACAAGAGGTCCCTGTTCAATGTTATACCAATTATCCGGAGGTAGAGCTCTTTGTCAACGGTAAAAGTATGGGGACAAGGAAGAAAGATAAAAGCCAAAAATTTCTGCGTTACCGGATGAGATGGGATAATGTCATTTATCTACCGGGAGAAATAAAAGTGGTTGCCAAAAACGAGAAAGGCGAACCGTGCGAAGAACGCATCATAAGAACAGCCGGTAATCCGGAGAAAATATATTTGAAAGCTGATCGTGACACAATAACGGCTGATGGAAAAGATCTCTCTTTTATCACGGTAGAGATACACGACCAGAACGGTAATTTATGCCCTCGCGACGCATCTATGCTTTTTGTCAAAGTAACAGGAAACGGGAAATTAAAAGCGCTGTGCAACGGAGATGCGACCGACCTTACGTCGTTTTCTTCTAATTATATGCGCGTATTCAGCGGGAAAATGGTTATCGTTGTCGAGGCGGGAGAAAAAGCGGGAGAAATCGGTATTGAGGTGACCGGAGAAAAACTCAAGACCGCTTTTTACCAATTACAGTGTCGAAAAGATAAATAGAAACATCTGTTTTTTCAGTATAACAAACGGGGCTGCCCTATTTTTAAGGCAGCCCCGTTTGTTATCAGAATTCTGTTTATCAACAGAGCTATTATTTTTCGGAAACTTTTTTAAGGATCAAAACCAAATGATTCCAGAATTTTTCAACTGCAGGGATATGCATCTTTTCATCCGGAGAATGAACACCTCGCAATGTCGGTCCAAAAGAGATCATATCCAGATGCGGGTATTTTGTCAAGAAAAGTCCGCATTCCAATCCGGCATGAATAGCTTTTACGGCAGGAGTTACATGATATAACTCTTCGTATGCCGCTACTGCGATATTCAATATCTCCGATTTCAGATTGGGTTTCCATCCGGGATACCCATCACCATGAGTGGCCTCTGCACCGGCCAACGTAAATACACTCTCTACCCGACAAGCGATTTCTTGTTTCAACGACTCTACCGAACTGCGTTGACTGGTAGCAACAACGATACGATCATCGCCTACCATCTTGACAGAGGCCAGATTGGTCGATGTCTCAACCAATCCGGGAATATCACGGCTCATCGATATAACACCGTGCGGACAGGCGTTTAATGCATTTATCAAAGCAAAAGTCGTTTGACGGTCGATACAACGTTCATGATGGTCTTCCGACTCCATCGTTATTTTCATATTCGGTTCTACCGCCGAGAGCTCTTCTTCGATTGTCGAATGAAAAAGATTAAGATCAACCCGAACTTTCTCTTTTTCATTTTTATGCACCCCGATAACGGCCGATGCTTCACGAGGAATGGCATTCCGCAAATTTCCACCTTCGATCCGGCATAAGACCATATCATATTTTTTAAGGCATCGGCACAAGAACCGAGCGAGTATCTTGTTGGCATTGCCAAGTCCTTTGTTGATATCACTTCCCGAATGTCCGCCTTGCAGATTGGAAATATTGACCCGGAAATAGAAATAATCGGCAGGTGTCATCGTCGGTTTATAAGTAAATGTCGAAGTGGTATCGATGCCACCGGCACAACCGATAAAAATCTCGGCTTCATCTTCCGAATCGAGATTAAGCAAATAATCTCCCGAAATAAATCCTTCTTCCATTCCGAAAGCTCCGGTCAGTCCTGTTTCTTCATCAACCGTAAAGAGAGCTTCCAATGGTCCATGCTGCAAATTATCCGAGGCCAAAACCGCCAACGATGCAGCCATTCCGATTCCATTATCGGCCCCTAACGTTGTACCTTTGGCACGTACCCACTCGCCGTCAATGTAAGTTTCGATCGGATCGTTTTCAAAATCGTGCACGATATCCGAATTTTTCTCACAAACCATGTCCATATGCGATTGCAGAACTATCCCCGGAGCCGACTCATATCCGGGAGTTGCGGCTTTTGCGATGACGATATTTCCCGTCGCATCTTCTTTGGCTTTCAAATTGTGTTGACGAGCAAAATCCAATAAGAAAGCACGTATTTTTCCCTCTTTTTTCGAAGGTCTGGGAACTTTGGTTATTTGATCAAAATAATACCAGATCAACTCCGGCTTCAAATCTTTTACATCCATAATCTTTTTATCAAATATTATATCTCAAAATTATCCTTTTAACAATTCTCAACGAAAGAGATTCCGATCTATACGGCGTCAATATCCCCTCTCTGAACATTTTAGTTTTATTCTTATCGGTTTTTATTCCAGAAATAATGTTAAAAAATATCTGTTTATCCGATATAATCGCCAAAATACGAAGAAGAATCCTGTTAAATCAGAGTTTCTTTTTATATTTGCAACACAAATATAATCAAAATGTGGAATACGATACTTCTTACAATCGCGATTGTTGCATTGGCATTTGTTCTTTTAGGAATAAAGGTAATATTTGTTAAAGGCGGAAGATTCCCAAATTCTCATATCGGAGCCAATAAGGAGATGAAGAAAAGAGGTATTTCATGCGCATTATCGACTGATTCTATCGATCGCAACAAAAAAGGATTGGCCGATTTATTAAAGGAAAAATAGAAACATAAGTTAGTAATAAAACTCAAAATTATGAAGATTAACAGACTTTTTATTTATTCTGTTTTAGCATTCGCTGCTGTTATGCTGTTTGTTCAGTGCAATAAAAACAATACGACCGAAAAATCTGCTGAAGCACCTGCAGCACAAACCACTGCCATTTCAGGGAAATTGCCCATAGCATACGTCAATATCGACTCTTTATTGCAGAAATACAACTATGCAAAAGATTTGAACGAATCGTTATTGCGGCGAGCAGAAGACTCCCGTGCCGATGTGAATGAGAGAGGACGTCAATTGGAAAAAGAGATGGCCGAATTCCAACGGAAATACCAAAATAATGCTTTCCTTTCTCAAGAACGTTTGCAACAAGAACAAGAAAGATTGATGAAAAAACAACAAGAGTTACAGGAATATATCCAACGTCTTGAAAACGAAAATATGCGCGAACAACAGAAAATGTTGAGCCAAATGAATGATTCGATCATCAACTTCATAAAAGAATATAATAAGACAAAAAAATATGAAGCGATCCTTAATAATGCCAGCACGCTTTATATCGATCCGTCTTATGATATTACCGATGAGATCGTAGATCTTTTAAATAAAAGATACGTAAAGAAATAAGCCAATCAAAATAAAAAAATTCTCTTTCTAACTTATGGGGAGGAATTCTCCGAAATTGGATACAAAAAATTTGAAAATCATTATAAAAAAGAGTCCGGTATAAAAACCGGACTCTTTTTTTATGTTCTTTTTAATATCGATGTTCTTCCTTTTTACAGTTTTCATCTCCTCAAAAAGATTCCCGAAATAAATCTGCCCGATTTCACCCCTAAAGCTCTGGCCGAGAAAAAACGATCGCTATGAGCCTTCGTACACAAACCGGCAATTTCGATATGGGTAGCAGGAACCCCGGCATCGCACAAATCGATACGGTTTGCCTGCCATAAATCGATATGGTATTTTCCTGTAACCGGATGTCGTACACTCAATTTGCCGACATTGGCATAAGATGACTTAAAGGCATCATAGACCTCATCCCCGACTTCAAACTGCTCACAACTGATCGATGGACCTATTGCCGCGTAAATATCGGACGGAGAAACGCCAAAATGAGCAACCATACGGCGAACGGTCAACGAAACGATATGCTGTACCGTTCCCCGCCATCCGGCATGTATTGCGGCAATACACCTTTTTACAGGATCATATAACAATACCGGGACACAATCGGCCGTTGTCACACCGATACAAACTTCCGGAATATCGGTAAGCAAAGCATCGGCCTGTGAAACTGCGACTTTCCGGTCATCGAGAGAAAGATTCAAAAAATGATGATCTACGATTGCAACACCGCAGCCATGCACTTGCCGGGGAAGGATAAAATGGCCTTGAGCAATGCCGATTGCTTTTCGGAGCATCTCCTGATGCGCCAAAACCCGGTCAAGAGACTCTCCCGAATGCACGCCCAAATTGAACGAGGAATAGGGATCGCCCGCTACTGCACCATTGCGTGTCGTTACAAAATTAAAAATGTCATCAAACGAATTCAACGATTCGAAAGACAACATTTCTATGTTTTCAATTTTTACAGGTTTCATTCGTCCCAATCATATTCTTCATAAGCATCTTCATCCGCCTCATCATCGTCGAGCGACAGATCATCTTCTTCTTTTACCCGGTGACTGAGGTCAAGATTCCGATGCGTTAACGAAACGACTTTGTTATCTTCTTTATTCAATTCTTCCCACAGAAGATCTTTCAATTCAGTAATTCCCTGTCCTGTCACAGAAGAGATAAAGACATAAGGGATATCCGGCATTTCGGCTTTCAATGCTTCGGTCAGCTCATCATCCAACATATCGCATTTTGTAATGGCCAAAACCCGATGTTTGTCCAATAGTTCAGGATTAAAATTGGCTATTTCATTCAAAAGTATCTCATACTCTTCACGAATATCTTTCGAATCGGCCGGAATCATAAACAGTAACAAGGCATTTCTTTCTATATGCCGAAGAAAACGCAACCCTAATCCTTTTCCTTCACTGGCTCCTTCAATAATTCCGGGAATATCGGCCATAACAAAAGAGCGGTTATCCCGATATGAAACGATACCGAGATTGGGCTCTAACGTAGTAAAGGGATAATCGGCAATTTTGGGTTTAGCGGCTGACACCACCGACAAGAGAGTCGATTTTCCGGCATTGGGGAACCCGACCAGCCCTACATCAGCCAATAGCTTCAACTCCATTATAACCGATTTCTCTACGGCAGGCTCTCCGGGTTGGGCATAACGGGGAGTCTGGTTTGTTGCCGAGCGGAAATGCCAATTCCCTAAACCGCCACGGCCGCCTTTCAGTAAAATAACCTCCTCGCCATGTTCTGTCACTTCACATAAAAATTCGCCGGTCTCTGCATCAAAAACAGCCGTACCGCAAGGTACTTCTATAATCTGGTCTTCTCCATCTTTACCAAAACTGCGATTTGCGCCTCCCGATCCACCGTGACCGGCATACACATGTCGGGAATATTTAAGATGAAGGAGAGTCCAATAGTTTCTGTTGGCTCTTAAAATGATATGACCCCCTCTTCCGCCATCTCCTCCGTCCGGACCTCCTTTGGTAATAAACTTCTCGCGGTGCAGGTGTGCCGATCCGGCTCCACCTTTCCCGGAACGACAATAAATCTTGACATAATCGACAAAATTAGATTCGGCCATATACTTTATTATTAGAAATTTTTATGTGTTTTATTCCGGACAAAGATAACTCTTTTTCGTCGGTTTATCCAAAATAACAAAAAAGAGACTGCATTCCAACGGCAATACGTTATGAACACAGTCTCTCTAATATCAGTTTTCGATTACAAATTATCTATCTCTTTTTCAATAGATTTAAAGATCGATTCGATGGAACCCATACCCTGAATCGCCTTATATTTCTTTTCTTTTATATAATAATCTTTCAACGGCGTTGTCTGATTGTGGTACACTTCCAGACGGCTTTTTATCGTCTCGAGATTATCATCGGAGCGTCCGGATACTTGTCCACGTTTAATCAAACGATCGATCAATTCTGCTTCCTCCACTTCAAGACCTATAACTGCCGAAACTTCTGTCCCTCTTTCCTTCAACATAGCTTTCAGTGCCTCGGCTTGAGGAATCGTGCGAGGGAATCCGTCAAAAATTACCCCCTTCTCAGCTTCTTTATTCGAATCGAGTACTTTCGCCAACATATCGATAATAAGTTGATCCGGTACTAATTGTCCTTTAGAAATATATCCTTCAGCCACTTTCCCCAATTCGGTACCATTTTTCATTTCGGCTCTCAACACATCTCCAGTCGAAATGTGAAACAGTCCGTACTTTTTGATAATCATATCACTCTGGGTACCTTTCCCCGATCCCGGGGCTCCAAAAATTACAATATTCAACATAGCTATATTAATTTGTATATTTATATCATCTCGATTTTTTCTCTATAAAAACATGCAAACTTAAAAGATTTTATTCGGCAATCACATATATGTCTTTCAAGTTGCGACCTTGTTCATCGTAATCCAATCCGTAACCGACAATAAAATCGTTCGGAATCTCGAGTGCTGCATAGTCGACACGAACATCACACTTCAATGCTTTCGGTTTGAAAAGTAAAGTAGCGACTTTTATCTGTTTCGGCTCTCTCTCTTTCAATTGATTGATTATGCGTTGCATCGTGAATCCGGTATCGATGATGTCTTCAACGACAATGACCGTCCGGTCTTTAATATCTTCATCCAACCCATGAATAATTTTCACGACTCCGGTCGATTGTGTTCCAGAATATGATTTCATGCGCATAAACGTAATTTCACTTTCGATCGTTATTTCCCGCAGCAAGTCCGCTGCAAAGACAAAAGCTCCGTTTAAAACACAAATAAACAAAGGGTTTTCTCCGGCCAGTTCGTTGTTGATACGGGCTGCAATCGCTTCTATTGCAGCTTTGATTTTTTCTCGCCGAATATACGGTTTAAAAGTTTTGTCTTTAATCTGAATCGTGTCCATTGAATCTTGGCTATGTAATGAATTTATGGTTAGCAAAGGTATAACAAATATAGCGATTGTAAAAAAATCGAGTAAATTTTCTCTTCAAACAAACGATTTTTGAAATTATCTCACTCCGTGCATCTTCCCGGTAAGCCATTTGCTGATTGCCAACAAAAACAATCCGAGAAATATCGAAGAGACAGCTATCACGGTAAAAATGCTCATTGCTCCCAAGGAGGAGAAAAAAGAGGCGATATAACCGGCGATTATGTTGGCAAAGAAGCTGCTCAGCATCCATACCCCCATCATCAGAGATGCCAACCTGACAGGAGATAATTTAGAAACCATAGAAAGACCTATCGGAGACAAACAAAGTTCTCCCATCGTGTGCATAAGATATGTTCCCAAAAGCCATAACAAATTGGCCTTTATCAAAACCGATGCATTATCGCCTCCCCGCTGCCAAACAGCTCCGAGCATCAAGACAAAACCTATTCCCAACAAGATCATGCCCATTGCCATCTTTACCGGTACCGGCGGATTTTTCCCTTTCTTGGAAAGAAATTCCCAGAACATGGAAAACAGAGGAGCCAACAATATAATAAAGACCGGATTTACCGATTGAAACCATTCTGTCGGAATAACAAACCCTAAGACATTGCGGTCGATATATTTATCGGTATAAAGGGTCAATGAACTTCCGGCCTGTTCAAAACCTGCCCAAAAGAAGATACAAAAAGCCACAAGAATAAAAATAACCAGCGTTCGGTCTTTTTCATCTTTTGTCAACGGCACTTTTTCGATATGACCGTCTTCTGCTTTCTTTAAGGCCGGTTTTTTGCAAAGATCGCCAAGGAAACGGTTCGACAAAAGGTTATAACAAATCTGTCCCAACATCATGCCCAGACCGGCAGCGACAAATCCCCAACGGTATCCGTAAGTAATGGCCAAATATCCTGTAATTAAAGGTGCAATCAAAGCACCGACATTAACCCCCATATAAAAAATCGTATATGCCGAATCTTTTCTCGGGTCATCGGGTTTATATAAATCTCCGACAATAACGGCGATATTCGGTTTGAAAAATCCATTTCCGATAATCAACAAAAATAAGCCCAAGAAAAGAAATACCGGATCGGCTTTTGCAGCCAGACAGAATTGCCCGAACATCATGGTAATACCACCGATTGTAATCGATTTTCGTTGCCCCAAATAATTGTCGGCAAGCCACCCGCCTATCAATGGGGTAAAATATACCAATCCGGTAAAAAATCCGTAAATAAGGCTCGCTTGTTTAGGATCAAATCCCAGCCCTCCTTCCAATGCAGTCTTGGTCAGATACAATATAAGCATCGCCCTCATACCGTAATAACTAAACCGTTCCCACATTTCGGTAAAAAATAAAAGGTATAATCCTTTTGGATGTTTTGTTATACTTGTACTCATAAAAAATTTTTATCTTTGTTGTTATTTGAGTGGCGAAATTAGACAAAAGTTCTGCATTTAACGCATCTCGAATAACTTATTTTGTAATTATTCATTGCAAAATTCAACTTAAAATGAAAATATTCTTTACAAACGAAACAAAAAAACTCGATCAATACACTATCGAAAACGAGCCAATCAAATCTATCGACTTAATGGAACGTGCCGCTTCTGCGGTTACATTCGAAATCATATCACGATGGAAACGTAACACGCCTGTCGTCGTTTTTGCAGGTCCGGGAAATAATGGCGGCGATGCCCTTGCCGTTTCACGTATGCTGATCGAAGAGGGCTATACACTGAACATCTTCTTGTTCAATCCATTTCAGAGATTATCACAAGATTGCCTCAAAAACAGAGACCGACTGCAGGCAATGGAAGAGATAGAATTTTCAAGATCGGTAAGAAATTCTACAACAGGCAATGCGAAATCGGCACATTCCGGATCGACCTTTACAGAGATCATTAACGAATTTATTCCTCCTACTTTGACCAAAAGGATGCTTGTCATAGACGGGCTTTTCGGTTCCGGGCTGAACAAGCCCCTCTCCGGAGGTTTCAGCTCTGTTGTCCAGTATATCAACTCATCCGATGCCACAGTCGTGTCTATCGACCTGCCATCGGGACTTTTCGGAGAAGATAATACCGAAAACATTCCCCGAAACATTATCCAAGCCGACCTTACGATTACATTTCAATATCCCAAATTAGCTTTCATGTTCGCCGAAAACGAACAATTTACGGGAGAATGGAAAATCGCAGACATCGGAATACATCCCGACATCATCGAGCAAACCGATACCAAATACTATTATATAGAACCGGCAGAAGCTGCACACATGATCATGAGAAGGAGCCGCTTTGTGAGCAAGCATAATGTCGGCCATGCTTTGCTGATTGCCGGCAGCAAAGGAATGATGGGTGCCGCCGTATTGGCTGCACGGGCAATACTCCATACAGGAGCGGGATTGGTCTCGGTAAAATCGGCTGCCTGCGGAGAAACAGTGCTGCAAACGGCTGTTCCAGAGGCCTTGTTTATTGCCGACTGTCAAAATTCGCACATATCTGACATGACATTAACCCGAACCTACTCTGCCATTGGGGTAGGCCCCGGTCTGGGACGTCATGAAGAGACGGCCAGAGCTTTCTATAAACTGCTTGAACAGATAAAAAGACCTGTCGTATTGGATGCCGACGCCTTGAATTTGCTTGCCGAACAACCCAAACTGATCGAAACGCTTCCGAAAAATTCTATTTTGACACCTCATCACCTGGAATTCGACCGTTTATTCGGGAAAAGCGACACCTCCTGCGAACGATTGAGCAAAGCCAAAGAGATGGCCATTCGTTATCATATAATTATTGTCTTAAAAGGGGCCAATACGGCTATCGTCTCTCCGAAAGGCGATGTGTTGTTCAACAGTTCGGGTAATGCCGGAATGGCCACTGCCGGAAGCGGGGATGCCCTGACCGGCGTAATTACCGGATTATTGGCTCAAGGTTATCATCCGATACCGGCAGCAATTTTAGGAGTTTTCTTGCATGGAATGGCCGGAGACCTGGCCGCAGAAAAAGATTCACAAGAGTATATCACGGCCGGAGATATTATCTCACAAATAGGAAACGCCTATAAAAAACTGCATAATTATAAAGGTTGAATCGGCAAGTAGTATTTTGATTCACAAATTAATTTACTATTTTTGCATAGGGGCAAAACGATGTGTCCCAATTATAAAAAACGATTATTATGAAAAAAGGAATTATATCTCTTTGCTTGCTATACACGATGTGTGCTTTTGCTCAAGAAACGACAAAATTAACAGCAGGTAAACACAATGAATACGGACTGATTTATTCTTTGCCGAAAACAATTTTCGACATAGAGGTTACCGCTACCCAAACAATCGAAAAGGCCGGGCCCTATTTCCAATATGCAGAAAAATATTTAGGTGTTCCTGTTAAAATCACCGAAAACAAGTCTTTCTGGAAATTGGATAAAGTGAAAATCAACAGTTATGGAGAAGCGGACAAAGAACAACAATATTTGGTCCAATTCAAATCGGGCAGCGCCCCTTATATGTTTTTAAACAAAGAAGGCCTTTTGCTCTCAGTCAATACCGACCCGCTGCCGGGAAATGTCATATCGGACAACCAAGGGAAAAAGAAAACCGACTCTCCATTGGAAAATCATAAATATGCTTCGGTCTTGACCGAAGAGATGCTGATCTCGGGATCTACTGCAAAGATGGCCGAAGTGGCAGCCAAACAGATCTATCGAATACGTGAAAGCCGTATGGATCTTTCTACCGGCGACTCTGACCAAAAGCCGGCCGACGGAGAGGCTCTGAAACTTATGTTGCAACAACTGGATGAACAAGAAAGAAGCCTTACGGCTTTATTCTTGGGAAGCACACAGACTCAAACTGTCGTAAAACATTTTACGTGGATTCCGCAAGGCGAAACTACCAATGAGGTAGTTTTCAGACTTTCGGACATAGCGGGAATCGTAGGAAAAGAAGACCTTAGCGGAGACCCCATTTATATGCACCTGCAAATTACCGAACAAGGAGAGCTCCCTGTCGATGCAAAAGGGAAAATAAAAGAAATGCCCAAAGGCGCTTTAGCATACAATATTCCGGGAAAAGCCGTCGCAACATTGACTTACAATGGGAAGAAAATCTTTTCTGGAGAGTTTCAGGTTGCCCAATTCGGAGTCGTTTTCGGTCTTGCCCCGAATATGTTCGACAACAAAAAAGCACCGGCACATGTAACGTTCTATCCCGAAACCGGAGCGATATGTGAGATAGGACAATCAACCGAAAAATAAATTTTCATTTCGAGAGACCCGATGAAAAAATCCATTATCAGGATTGTGTGCCTTGTATCGCTTATTGCCGGATACAGTTGCACCGAAACATCGACCCAAACAAAAAATACAGCGAACCCGGTTGTAGAAAATATTCTTGCGCGGAAAAGTGTACGCGACTTTATCGGCAAAAAGGTCGAGGAGGATAAAATAAAGACCCTGTTACGAGCCGGTATGGCAGCGCCTTCGGGAAGAGACCTCCGCCCGTGGGAACTGATTGTGGTTCAGAACCGTTCTACACTCGACGCTATGGCTGCCGAGCTGCCTCATGCAAAAATGCTGAAAAAAGCCCCGATGGCAATTGTCGTATGCGGAGATTCCCTTCGTTCGTCTTATTGGTATCTTGACTGTTCTGCCGTATCGGAAAATATTCTCTTAACGGCCGAATCTCTTGGATTGGGCGCTGTATGGACAGCAGCCTATCCATACACAGACCGGATACAGACCGTACGAAAATATACCGATATTCCCGAAAACATCATCCCGCTGTGTGTCATTCCAATAGGCTATCCCAACGGAGAGCATTCGCCTAAAGACAAATTTGATGAGACAAAAATACATTACGAAAAATTCTGATAAACTTTTTTTTGAGAAAACAAAAGAGAGCCCGCAGTCTTTTCCATTGCGGGCTCTCTTCATATCAAGGCATTTTCTATCTTCAATAGCAAAATTGCATTAAAAACCGAAATCATCGATTTGCAGTTCTTCTTCTTTCTTTATCTGTATCGGCTTGGCCTCTAACTGAACCGGATTTCCTTCTACGTGAATTGCCCGGAATGGACGCACCGGACATACGTATTCGCAACCGCCACATCCGACACAAATATCGGGATTAATTTTAGGAATCGTCAGACCGTCACGATAAGGAACCATCGTAACTGCTTGTGTCGGACAATGTTCGGCACAGGCACCGCAATTGGTATTATCGGTGTGTACGATACAATTTTCTTCGATAAATACCACCCGTCCCACTTGGGTAAGATGCTTCTTCTCTTTTGTCAAGGGAAGAATCGCTTTATTCGGACAGATCTCGGAACATAACGTACAATCGTAATTGCAAAAACCGTTTTCAAAACTCATCATCGGCTGCAACATGCCTCCAATACCATACTCCAACGACGAGGGCTTCAACACATGTGAAGGGCATTTACTTACACAAAGATGACAGGCCGTACAATGCTGGGTAAAATAATCTGCACTAATCGACCCCGGAGGCGATAACGGATGTTTTCTCTTATAAGGCTTATTTCCGGTAAGCATTGCTACTCCTTGACCTACCACCGATTTAGGAGAGGCCAATGCAACGGCTGCCAACGTCGCAACGAATGTCCGCTTCGACATATCCGGATCATCGGCAGAAACGGGTTTCGGCGCAGACTTCTTCGAACGCAAGGTATAGGATATAGCTCCCTGGGTGCAATTATCGATGCAATCGAAACAGACAACACAGCGGCTGTAATCGATCTTATGCGCCTTGCTATCGATACAGGAGGCTTTGCACTTACGGGCACACAATCCGCAACTGTTGCATTTTGAAGTGTCGATATGTACCTTAAAAAGGGAATATTTCGAAATAAATCCTAAAAAAGTTCCGACAGGACAAACCGTATTGCAATAGATGCGTCCATAACGGTATGCGAAATAGCCGATCGCAAGAAATGTCACGAGGGCAATCACCAGAGCCCATATACCTGCGATGAAAATATCCATGTAATAAAATGTATAATTCCCGAACATTGTAAATATCCACGTCAGGAGATTATTTATCGCCAAATATATCGGCTTGAAAATATTTACCACAATACGACTATATGCGCTATAAGGATCGAGCAGGCTGAGCAAAACGGTAAATCCCGAAAGAAAAGCGATCACTACCAATGCCAAGATTCCCCATCTCCATTTGTTCAATGCCCGGCGATAATTGTAACGTTTCTTTTTATTCCGTTTACGAGAAATCCAAATGACTATATCCTGAAATATACCCAAAGGGCAAATGGCCGAACAATAAGATCTCCCGGTCAACCAAGTCAACACCAACAGAAACAACAATATCCCAATATTTAAACCTAATAATGCCGGAATAAACTGTATATGAGCCAAAACATGGAAAGAATCTGGTAAAATTCCGGCAAAATCGATCAAATAGAATGTAAGCAATAGGAATATCACCAATGATATTCCTATGCGTATTTTTCGTAACATAATTTATAAGAATTCGATTTACAGCAAAAAATTATTTACATCTTCAGACGTCTCACTTTCAAGCCATCCAAATTCATTGTACCGATCTTCAAGGCTTCGCCTTTTGCCAGATGAGCAACGTCCTCTAACGGCATTGTCCTTATCTGATTGAAGAATTTGGTTGCAGCGGTATCAACGGCAATAATGTCCGATGACATAAACAACGCTTTAGGATTCACGACATCGGCCGCAGAAGTTCCTCGAGGGCCATTGCTCTTCAATACCCGGTAGGCATCTACGACATTCAATACAGCAGGTTTCCTGATCGTACAGATATCGGCAATACATTGTTGCAAGTCATTCCGATGGAATGCTCCCCGATCCCAGACAATACCCATATGATTTTTCATGGAAATGGTCAGGTTGGCACCTCCGTGATGTTTCAAAATAGGAACGTTGATCCATACATCGCAATCGAGAATTGCATTATGCACTTTTGCTTTATGCAAATTCTTCCCTTGCGGGAGGGTTATTTCGCGATAATAAGATTCTTCATTGGCAGGGATGACTTTTGCCTTTGCCGCTTTAGCCGCATCTTCGATTCCGCTGTTTTTATAACATTTTCGCCAATCATCGCAAGTGTGATCAAAAACAACGACTTCCTTTGCTCCAGCCTTATAGCATTGAGTGATAATTTCTTTTACCAATTTCGGGTTGGTATTGCCGGCAAGTTCCGGAACTTTATCCCATCCGATATTGGGCTTTACCACTACTTTATTACCGGGCTTTACAAATTTGCCCATTCCTCCCATTTCGGCAATAGCCTTCCGAAACATCATTTCGGGCTCTCCGCCCATAACAGCAATCAGATCATAAGCAGCTCCGGTCTTTGCATTTCTACCACTCTGTGCAAGAATATCCATTGCATCACTGAATTTAAATGAGGATGCTAAACCAGCCAATGCTATTGTCCTCAAAAATTCCCGTCTCTCCATATTTCTATCTATTTAAAATCGCCAGAATATTGTCATGCTCCCCCAAAAACGGAATGAAATCGAGACACCTAAACGATTATTTGTTTAATTTTCCAAAGATAATAATAAATTATTTTTCAGCGTTGTATTTTTCTATTTTTACTTATTTTCTCTCATTTTACTTATTATTTTTCTGTTTTTGAAAAATTAATTTATTCGATACGCTTTAAGAGTCATACCTGATGCGACTAAAAAACGGCAAAAAAAAAGTATCTATATATTCAGGAAAGATAAAAAGGAATCATTCGGGTTCATTTCATAAAAGGAAAAACACTATAAAAAGTTACGATTAGAGCATTTTTAGAGAAAATCAGGACTTTCCCGACAATTCATTCCCATTACATTTGTTTTTTTAATCTCACATATGCTTGAATCGATAAAAAAAGATATTGCAAAAATTATTCTTTACACGGAGATATGCTGTTTTTCGGGATGTGAATTGATCGAATACCACCCGTATGATACTCGTATTTATGGAGATAAAGAGGTGAACCTCACCCAAATCGAGGAACTTGAAAACAGATGTTCATCAAAAGAATCTATTCGTTTTATCCTCATGGGTGATAGTCAACGTTGTTATGACGAGACCGAGGCTTTTGTAAATCACGTAAATACCCGAAACGACATAGATTTTGTCATACATGGAGGTGATATTTCAGACTTTGGATTGACTCGGGAATTTATCTGGGCTCGTGATATTATGAATAAGTTAAATGTCCCTTATGTTACCCTCATCGGGAATCATGACGTACTGGGAAACGGGAGTGCTGTTTTTGAGGAGATATTCGGTGCTGACAATTTTTCTTTTATCGCAGGGAAAACCAAGTTTATCTGTTTAAACACAAATGCCCTTGAATATGATTATTCGCATCCCGTCCCGGATTTCGGCTTCTTAAATTCAGAAATGGGAACCCGACAAGATGAATATACTCAGACTGTTGCGGTAATGCATTCTAAGCCGTATTGTGACCAGTTCAACAATAATGTGGCGGAGTATTTTCACTATACCCTGAAAAATTTCAAGAACCTTCGTTTCTGTCTGCATGCTCACGAACATAACACAAGCGAGACCGATATTTTTGAAGATGGAATCATATATTATGGGTGTCCTTCTATAAACAAACGCAGCTACCTGTTATTTACTTTAACACAAAATGAATACAGTTATGAAGAAGTTTTTTTCTAACATACTGACAATTTTGTTTTCAATATATCCGCTAAGCCTCTTTGCTCAAACAGAAACAGAAGTAGAAGAGGCAAACCGGCAACTTCTCACCGTATGGCAAAAAATGATACCTCGTTATACAAAAATTCAATATGCCGGAGGGATGGGGTTGCTTTCGGCAGGCGCGGGATGGAATTATGGACATAACAAGAGTTGGGAAACAGAAGTTATGTTGGGTTTTGTCCCGTCTTTCAGCAACGACAGGACAAAACTTACAATGACATTGCGAGAGAACTATGTACCTTGGTCGGTCAGGCTTGGGGAAAACTGGAGTTTGCAGCCTCTCAGTTGCGGTATATACATAAACACTATTTTTGACGGGAATTTATGGATCAAAGAGCCCAAAAAATATCCAAACGGTTATTATTGGTTTTCTACTAAAATACGCAATCATATACAATTCGGACAAAGGATTTCTTTTCACGATAAGAAATTTACTCATCGAACCGTATCTTTTTTCTATGAGTTAAGCACTTGTGACCTTTATATTTTAAATGCATGTACCAATAAGTATGTCAGGTTTTCTGACATTTTAAGCCTATCTTTCGGCATCAGAATACAACTAATCTAACAACGCCTTTTATGTAACAAGAGCCCCTTTCTCCTAAAATCACCGAAGTTGTTTTTGATTTTTGCAGGTATTGTTTACGACAAATAAGAGGTATTTTCCAAATTATTTTAGATCGTCCGAAAATCAAGCGTACGCTGTCCTTCGGATAATCTACATCAAGACAAACCCGAAAAAGTTTTTTAAAGAATCCGTATAGTTTTTTATTCGGAAAATTTTAAATCGTCCTCAATATTGTTTTATTTTTCGCTATTTTTGCACGAATCGATCAGAAGAAATGAAATAACATGAATATCCAAATCACGGCACCATCTTCTTGCCAGACAACGGTAAAGTTACCGGCATCCAAAAGTATCAGCAACCGGGCTTTGATTTTAAACGCTCTGAGTTATAGTCCATACGACATTCAAAATCTATCGGATTGCGACGATACACAAGTAATGGTACAAGCGCTTGAATCGAATGACAATCATTTTGATATTCATGCAGCAGGTACGGCCATGCGGTTTATGACGGCATTCTTATCTAAAATCGTAGGGGAATGGACGATTACCGGATCTGAACGAATGAAACAGCGCCCTATCGGCCTATTGGTCGATGCAATCCGATCATTGGGCGGACGCATCGAATACATCGAAAAAGAGGGATTTCCGCCTCTCCGCATATTCGGAAGTGCCTTAGAGGGTGGCGCGCTGACGCTGAACGGGGATGTCAGTTCGCAATATATTTCGGCTCTGCTAATGATCGCCCCTTATATGAAAGAGGGGTTGACACTCACGCTATCGGGGAAGATTATCTCCAAGCCATACATCCAGATGACATTACAGATGATGAAACAGTTCGGCGTTACGGCTCAATGGAAGGATAATATCATACGGGTAGCCCCGTCAGAATACAAACCGATCGCGTTTCGGGTAGAATCGGATTGGTCTGCCGCATCTTATTGGTATGAAATAGCCGCATTGTCACCTACGGCAAAAATAGAACTGCAAGGATTGCAAAAAAACAGTGTACAAGGGGATTCTCAAATAGCTAAATTTTTTATTCCACTGGGCATAAACACACAATATACCCAAACCGGCATACGACTTACGCACAACGGCAAGTGGTGCAAAAAGTTGACGCTCGACCTCTCGGATCAACCCGATCTGGCACAAACGTTAGTAACAACTTGCGCATTCAAAAATATACCTTTCCATTTCTCGGGGTTGCAGTCTCTTAAAATCAAAGAAACCGACCGCATCGAAGCCTTGAAGAGAGAATTAAAAAAACTGGGCTATCCGATTACCGATATCCGTGATTCTATTCTCGAATGGGACGGGACCCGATGCGAAGCAGCAAAATCAGTCTCGATCGACACATACGATGATCATCGCATGGCCATGGCTTTTGCGCCAGCATCATTCATTTATCCAGGTATCAACATCAACAATCCGGAAGTGGTTGCAAAATCATATCCTGCCTTTTGGGACGATCTGAAAAATGCCGGATTCGAAATACGGAAACAATAAAAACGAAAAAGATGTTATACATAATAGCCTCTATCATTGTCTTGGGATTTGTTTCGGCATGGATAGACAAACATTATAAACGGAAATTAAAACAAAAAATAGAGTCAGGAGAGGTTATCGAGCCAGCGCAACCGCAAAAGAGAGATCCCGAGTGCTGTGGCATGCATGAAGTTTGTGAGAAAGAAAGTTTGCTCGCCGCAGTAAGCAAAGATATAGAATATTATGATGATGAAGAACTCGACAGGTTCAAAGGTCGCCAGTCAGACAATTACAATGCCGACGAGACGGCCGAATTTGAAGAGGTATTATATACGCTACGCAGTGAAGAAGTAGCCGGATGGGTAAGGAGTCTTCAACTCCGCGGCATAGAGTTGCCCGATTCGTTAAAAGACGAGATCATGCTCATTGTGTCGGAGCGTAGGGGAAATACTTAATATTTTCATCTATTTTTTTTAATTCGCCATGTCAGATATATTACAATACACTTTTTTTCAGAACGCCCTGCTCGCCATCATCCTGATCGGATTGGCCGGAGGTATCATAGGCACCTATATTGTTACCCGCCGCATGGTATTCATTACGGGAGGTATCACCCACGCATCGTTCGGAGGCTTGGGGCTCGGATTTTTTCTCGGCATCAGCCCGACCCTTTCGGCTCTGTTTTTTGCCGTACTGTCGGCTCTCGGAGTAGAATGGATGTCGCGAAAGAACGGAGTTCGTGAAGATTCGGCTATCGCAGCATTCTGGGCATTGGGCATGGCTATCGGTATCATCTGCATTTTTATGACACCCGGGTATACCCCCGAATTAAGCGGGTTCTTATTCGGAAATATATTGACAATTACCCATGCCGATTTAACGTTGTTTTCACTCTATACGGCAGGGTTGATTCTTGCGTTTATCTTATTTTACCGCCACATCGTTTATGTGGCTTTCGACAGAGATTTTGCGGCAACCCGCCGACTTCCGGTGCGCCTGATCGAATACGGCATGACATTCCTGGTATCGGTCTGCGTCGTCCTTATGATCCGGCTGGTGGGAATCATGTTACTGATGTCTCTTCTCACGGTCCCGCAAATGATATCGGACCTATTTTTCAACCGATATAAACAGATCATTTACAGTTCGGTTATACTCAGTATATTATCGGGAATAATCGGGCTCATAATTTCTTACTATATCAATGTCCCTGCAGGAGCATGTATCGTATTTATTCTGGTAATTTTTTACGGAATAGCCAGATTGTCGGTATGGGGCAGCCGCTTAAAAAAGGCGAAGCATTGATATTTTTACAGTTAAAGGCAATAAAACAGCATTTTAGAGGTTATTTTATAAAGAGTTTTTAATCAGAGAATCACATTTGAAACAAATATATCTTCATATCGCCTTTATCGTTTTGTGTTTATTTACCGTAATATCCTGTTCGGTAAAAAAGAACACAAAACTCAGCCGTTCTTATCAGGCGATGACAACCCGTTACAATGTCTATTTCAACGGTATCGAAAGTTACAAAGAGCAGTTGAAAAATATGGAGGACAGTTATGAAGATAATTTCACCCGGTTACTTCATCTGCATCCGGTCAGTGCATACAGAAATCCCAAAGAGACAAAACCGAACGGGAGTTTCGACCGTGCGATAGAGAAGTGTCAGAAAGCCATAAAATTACACTCTATCCAGAAGAAGCCCAAACGGAATCCGAACAAAATGAACGACCCTAAATATCGGGAATACATAAACCGGGGAGAATTTAATCCTTTTATCCACAATGCATGGCTGCTGATGGGAAAGGCGCAATTCTACAAAGGCGACTTTCTTGCAGCATCGGCGACATTTATTTACATCACCCGCCATTTTACGTGGAAACCCGAGTTGATTGCCGAATCAAAAATCTGGCTTGCCCGTTGTTATCTGGAGATGGGTTGGACATACGAAGCTGAAGATATTTTACAAAAAATCAACAATGACGGCCTTCCGGCAAAACTGAATAGCTGGTTCTCGACCGTAAATGCTGATTTTCTGATTCTAAATGGAGAATATAAGCAGGCCATTCCCTATTTACAAACGGCAATAAAGGCCGAAAACAAAAAGGCTCAAAAAATACGAATGAATTTCTTGTTAGCCCAATTATATGCCTTGACGGGAAACAATCAAGCCGCTTATCAGACTTTCGGGAAAGTAATAAAAATGAGTCCTCCTTACAGGACCGAATTAAATGCCCGGATAAAACAGACCGAAGTAT
This sequence comes from uncultured Bacteroidales bacterium, assembly GCA_949297285.1. Classification (GTDB taxonomy): domain Bacteria; phylum Bacteroidota; class Bacteroidia; order Bacteroidales; family Coprobacteraceae; genus Coprobacter. The sequence continues at coordinate 12,942 of CASFRL010000049.1, read as the reverse complement.
TCCCGGGCGGCGATATAGAAAAGATCGCCAAAAACCTGAATAAAATGGCTAAGAATCCCAAGAACAAGGAATATCTGGATCAGATTTATTATGCTCTGGGAAATTTGTATCTTTCACGGCAGGATACCGCAAATGCCATAAAAAATTATATACTCGCCGCACAAAAGAGTACCCGCGAAGGCGTAGAGAAAGCCATCAGCCAATTGACGTTGGGAAATATCTATTTCAATCAACGAAAATATACCAAGGCTCAACCGTGCTATGCCGAAGCGGTTCCGTTGATCGACGAAACCTATCCAGACTATGCTCTATTGGCCAAACGGTCTGAGGTTCTCGACGAATTGGCAATTCATGCCCAGAATGTCGAGTTGCAAGACAGTTTGCAACAATTAGCCGCATTGCCCGAACCGGAAAGGATGAAGATTATACAGCAAAAAATCGATGAGCTCATCGCTGCCGAAAAAAAAGCAGAAGAGGAGGCTCAGCGTGAAGCATATCTTGCCGAACAACAGAATAATATGCCTCAACTCATGAATCAAGGCGGGGCTCAACAGCCAACGATTCCGACCATGAATTTCGGTAACGGAAGCAACGCATGGTATTTCTACAATCCGGCTTTAGTATCGGCAGGAAAAACCGAGTTCCAAAGGAAATGGGGACGCCGAAAACTGGAAGACGATTGGCGGCGACGCGACAAAGCAGCGTTCTCTATGGACGACCTGACCGGAAGTGAGGATACGGCATACGATGAGGAAGAAGGAGTCGAAACGGGCGACGGCGCCGCATCGGATACGATACCTGAAGCAAGCAACGACCCTCATAAACCGGAATTCTATATACAACAACTTCCGTTGACACCCGAAGATATTGCCATCTCAGACGAAATAATCAGCGACGGACTTTTCAATATGGGAATCATTCTAAAAAATCAACTGGAAGATTTCGAGGCCTCATTGGCGGCATTCAACCGTCTTGACCAAGAATTTCCGGAGAATGAGTTCCGGCTCGAAGCCTATTACAATACCTATTTAATGTATATGCGATTAGGGGACATCACAATGGCCGATACTTACAAAAACCGCATTATAAAAGATTTTCCGGAAAGCAAATATGCCGTTGCTCTGGCCGACCCGAATTATCTCGACAACATGCGAAAAATGGATTCGATGCAGGATTCTATCTACAACAAAACCTATCAGGCCTATCTGGAAAATCGCAACGAAGAGGTACATGAGCTGTATGATCACATGAAAAAAACATATCCGTTGTCGAAACTGATGCCAAAATTCATGTTGATAAACGCTCTCGCTTATGTAAACGAGAAAAAAATCGAAGAGTTCAAAGGCGGATTGAAAGAATTATTGGAAAAATACCCGACCGAAGACGTCAGTCCTTTGGCAACAGATATGCTGAAAGGAATCGCCCAAGGGAAATCGGTCTTGTCCGGTACCGGAAAATCGAATATCTGGGAAATGCGTTTAGGAAATAATCTGGAAAATGACTCGATCGGTATGGCAACCGACTCGATAGCGCCGTTTACGATGGACAAAGAATCGCCTCATTTGCTGGTTTTGGTATATCCGACAGACAGTATTTCAGCAAACCAACTAATATTCGATGTCGCCAAATATAATTTTACGAACTTCCTGATTAAAGATTTTGATCTGGAAATAATCTCCTTTAACGAAATTAGCATGCTTGTTATCAAAGGATTTAATAACTTTGACGAACTAACGCTTTACCGTCGTATGATCGGAAATGAAAAAGGGATAAAATTCCCCGATGCCGTCAGACCGGTAATGATTAGCGAATCGAACTTCAAGCTGTTGCTCGAAGGGCGAAGTTTTGATGAATATTTCCATTTTCTTGAACAAAACCAATAAATAGGCTGCTTATATGAGAAACGAACTGATTCTTTGGGCTGACGATGAAATCGATTTACTAAAACCTCATATTCTTTTTTTAAAACAAAAAGGGTACGAAGTCATCACGGTCTCGAACGGACGCGATGCTTTGGAACTGTCTGAGAAGGAACATTTCGATCTGATCATATTGGACGAAAATATGCCCGGACTAAGCGGATTGGAAACACTTAGCCGCATTAAAGAGTCAAACCCGGATGTTCCGGTAGTCATGATAACCAAAAACGAAGAGGAAAATATCATGACGCAAGCAATCGGAAATAAAATAGCCGACTATTTGATAAAACCGGTAAACCCAAACCAGATACTCTTGTCGATCAAGAAAAATCTTTACCAAAAAGAGATCATCTCTGAAAAAGCAACATCGGGATATCAACAAGAATTCAATAAAATAAGCACTCAAATCAACGACTCTTTCTCTTGGGAAGATTGGTATGAGGTGTACAAAAAGCTGGTATTTTGGGAACTGGAATTGCAAGAGACCGACAGCAACATGGGCGACCTGTTGAAAATGCAAAAGACCGAAGCAAACTCTGCATTTGCCAAGTTTGTCAAGAAGAATTACGAGAAATGGGTTACTTCGGACGAACACCCCTTAATGAGTCACGAGTTGTTTAAAAACCGCATATTTCCGCTATTGGATCAAGGAGAAAAGATTTTTTTCATCTTGATCGACAATTTCAGACTCGATCAGTGGAGAATGATAAAGCCCTTACTAAGCGAATATTACACATTTAACGAAGAGTTATATTTCAGCATTTTGCCCACAGCAACCCAATATGCAAGAAATGCCATATTCTCGGGACTGATGCCTGACAAGATCTCGAAAATGTTTCCCGAACTCTGGGTCGACGAGGAAGAAGAAGAAGGGAAAAACCTGAATGAAGCACCGTTAATTCAAACTCAAATCGACCGATTCCGTAAAAAATACAGTTTTTCTTATAATAAAATCAACGAAACGCAATTCGGTGACAAATTGATACAAAACTTTCCTCAACTGGAACGGCATCAGTTGAATGTTTGTGTTTTAAATTTTGTAGATATGCTATCCCATGCCCGTACCGAATCGAAAATGATTCGGGAATTGGCGTCTACGGATGCGGCATACCGCTCACTGACCGAATCGTGGTTCAAGCATTCGTCGGCTCTCGACCTTTTTAAACGAATTGCAGAAACCGATTACAAAATCATACTGACAACAGACCACGGAACCATCAATGTCGATAATCCGATCAAGGTTATAGGAGACCGCAATACAAATACCAATCTGCGCTATAAGGTAGGGAAAAATATGAGTTATAACCCCAAACAGGTTTACGAAATCAAGAACCCGAACCGTTTTGGACTTCCGTCGCCCAATGTGAGCTCGAGTTACATTTTCGCAACAAACCGGGATTTCCTGGCCTACCCCAATAATTACAACTATTATGTAGGATATTACAAAGATACGTTTCAACATGGAGGCATCTCCATGGAAGAGATGATGATTCCTCTTATAACATTGACAAAGAAATAACAACAGGATCTATGCAAACTATTACAATCGATCATTTAGATAACATTCGGGAAGCCGCCCGTGAGTTTATTTCCCGGATGGGCGACACTACCGTATTCGCCTTTCGGGGGAAAATGGGCGCCGGGAAAACGACTTTTATCAAAGCCATTTGCGAAGAGCTCGGCGTAGAGGATGTCATAAACAGCCCTACTTTTGCCATCGTAAACGAATACCGTTCGGCTACCGGAGAACTTATCTACCATTTCGACTTTTACCGAATCAACAAAATAGAAGAAGCTTACGACTTCGGTTATGAAGATTATTTTTACAGCGGTGCTTTGTGCTTTATCGAATGGCCTGAAAAGGTAGAAGAACTGCTACCCGAAGATTGTGCAAATGTCTTCATCTCTGAAAATGAGGACGGAAGCCGGAGCATTACCTGCGAAGAACTTTCTTAACATATTTTATCCGGGGAAGAGCATATGCTCTTTCCCGACCCATTATACATATCTACAAGTTTTTACCAGTCCCGTCTATGATCATCAGTAAATACATCATCTCTTTTCTTTTTGCATTCTTAGGCACATTATCGATCTGTGCCGCTATTGCCAATTGGGATTGGTTTTTTAATACCGAAAATGGGAAAGCAATCGTCCGGATATTCAAGCGTAAAGGCGCCCGCATTTTTTACGTAATATTGGGAATCCTTATTTGGATAATGGCTATTTCGGTATATAACAACATAAAATAGTGCTTTTTCGGTAAAACGTTAGCATTATTTTTACGATAATAGCACAATATATTCTCTAATCCGCAAGCGTATTTTAAATTTTATTAACAATAATTTTTTTACACGTTTATCTCTATTTTTTCTCGGACAGTATCAAAACAATTTATAAAAATGCTAATAATCAATAATATACAAATAAAAAACATTTATCATAAACGCTGCATAGGCCATTAATTATTGTTAATATATATATATTATTTATTATTTATCATACCTTTGTTTAAGGGAATAAAAAACGAAATTACATATTAATCTTCTCTAAAATAAGACTTTATTCAAAATAAAAAGTACAACTAAAATCTTGAAATGTATGAAAAAGTTATTTTTAGCAGTTGCCGTATGTTTATTAGCATCAGCAAATTCTTTTGCACAGTATCAACCCGAAGCTGGAACTGTAACGACTGAGCTTCAATTCAATCCGTTTAACCAAAACAATCAAAACTTTGCCGTTAACGGATTAAAATTGCGTTATTTTTTGAGCGAACAACATGCTTTGCGTTTAAACTTAGGATTTGGTATAAATTCTAATAAATTTACGGATGAAGGTACGCTTGATGATGCAGACCGTACTCCTTGGAATGAAGATTTGAAATCAAAAACCGGAAACTTCACATTAGGAGTAGGATATGAATATCATATCAATATCGCTCCTCGTTTGTCGGTATACCTTGGAGGTGAAACCGGGTTTACGGTTACTAACGCAAAAACTACTGTATACGGAGAAACAGGAAATACCGAAACGGATGTTACTTTCAAAAATTACTACACCGCCAATGTCGGAGATTTTGATCCGGACTATACAAATCCATTCGCAGGTTTGGCTCCTGTCGGCGCATTTACTTTCAATTTGAACCTTTTGACCGGTTTCGATTTCTACATGTATAAAGGATTGTATTGCGGTACTGAATTTGGCTTAGCCATTCAATCTTCAAAATTCAAAAAATTAGAAATCGAAGGAAAAGTTAACGGAACAGATATTAATGAAGAAGCATTTGAAAACAATTCGAAAAGATCGAGTGTAGCAGTTGCATTCAACGCTATTCCGGCTATCCGTTTAGGTTGGAGATTCTAATTAATAACAATCATTATAATGAATAAAAATGCGCGAATGTTTATTCGCGCATTTTTTATTTTCTTCCCTTCTCTCAACTCAATTTATCAGAAAATTTCTCACCGTGCCGTTATATGAAAACAACCTTGTTTCACTTCATATTTAACATAACAGGCTTCTTGTTTTTTCAGGCTCAACAATACCTCTGCCAAAATATGCTTTAATTGTTCTTTGGGAATCAAATAACGCTCGTCGGTAGTAGGAAAACGAGAATAGGCAATATCAAAAGTAGTACCGTAACGATGTGCCGAATTTGCACTCGCATTGACATTTTTTTTGCGTAAACGCTTCACATCCTGCTCTACCCGTAAAACACTGGTCACCAAAATCTGATAACTTCCGCCACCCCGACTCTCTAAAGAATCGATAAAATTTTTACCAATTTTCTCCAACAACTCCTTGGCTTCGGGCACAAGATAAGGAATAGAATGCGTAAGCGAATCGACCTTATAATATTCACAATCGGAGATTTCGCACAAGTGCTTGCTCTGGCTCAGCGCCTCTTCTCTTGATGAAGCCGGAGTAATTCCCAACCTTTGAGCCGCATCAAGATGCCGATCATTCATATCATTGAATGCCCGGGAAAAACGCCCGAACGGTATTATCTTCAGATCTTTTTCTACTGTTATTACTTTTTCGTTCGTTTTTTTACAGGAAAAACAGATTATTGCCGATATAAAAACCAAGAAGTAAACAAATTTTTTCACGCACTTATTTTTATGGTAAACTTAAAAGAAATTCCCCTTATTCTAAAAATTATGCTACAAAACTACACAGAAAAACTTCATTTCAAATATTTTATTCTACCTTTAACATGGTTTTTGAAACATATTCCGGAAAAATCGAGATAATGAAAAAATGTACTTTACCAGTTTTAGAGATGAGTTGTTCGGTTTGTGCCAACAATGTAGAGAACAAAGTGAAATCCCTTCCGGGAATCCACACGGCAGCGGTCAATTTCGCCGCCAACACACTCACCATAGAATACGACCCTGAACAAATTGCATTACCACAAATCAAGGCCGAAGTACAATCTATCGGATACGATCTCATTATAGACGAAGAGAATCAAGAAGAGATACAAGAAGAGGCTCAAAAAACGCACTACTCTCTCTTGAAAAAGAAGACGATTACGGCATGGGGGTTATCGATTCCGGTCATGCTTCTTGCAATGTTTTTCATGCATCTGCCCGGAAGCAAATGGATCATGATGATACTTACCCTGCCCATCCTGTTCTACGCCGGAAGCGACTTTTACATCCATGCCTGGCGACAAGCCAAACAACATACGGCCAATATGGATACATTGGTAGCCCTAAGCACATCGATAGCATTTCTGTTCAGCCTTGCCAATACGATATACCCCCAATTCTGGACTGCCCAGGGAATGGAAGCTCACGTTTACTATGAAGCTGCCGGCATGATCATCGCATTTGTTCTTTTAGGGAAATTAATGGAAGAACGTGCCAAAAACAGTACCACATCAGCAATAAAAGGGTTGATGGGTTTGCAACCGAAAACCGCTCGAAAAATTACAGAAACAGGAGAAGTCGAAGTTGCAATCGGGCAACTGCAACCCAATGACCAAATCAGTGTACGCCCGGGAGAAAAAATCCCCGTAGACGGAGTTGTTGTCGAAGGGGGGTCTTATGTTGACGAAAGCATGATTAGCGGTGAAGCGATTCCGGTAAAAAAACAACCGGGCGACCGCGTATTGGCCGGGACAATCAACCAGCGAGGGACATTTATACTAAAAGCAACTCAGGTTGGGAGCACCACCATCCTCGCCCAAATTATCCGTATGGTACAAGAGGCGCAAGGGAGTAAAGCCCCGGTACAAAAAACAGTAGATCGCATCAGCCGGATTTTTGTCCCCACAGTTATAAGCATCTCGGTCATTACATTTATTGCTTGGATCGCTATTGGCGGAAATCATTATTTTTCGCAGGCTCTATTATCGGCCGTATCGGTTCTCGTCATTGCATGCCCTTGTGCATTGGGGCTGGCAACACCGACCGCTCTCATGGTCGGAATAGGGAAAGGTGCCAAACACCATATCCTGATCAAAGATGCCTACGCCCTCGAGAATTTATGCAAAGTAAACTGCGTCGTACTTGATAAAACCGGGACCTTGACAGAGGGGCATCCGACAGTGACCGACACTTGGTGGACATCGAATGCCGACCCGATTCTCTCATCGATATTGCTTGCCGCAGAACAAAAATCGGAACATCCTGTCGCAACAGCAATTAGTGAGTATCTGGAAAAAGAAGGATGTGTTACCCCAAAAATCAATTCGTTCGAAAGCATTCCGGGGAAAGGTATAGAATTTACCTTCGAAGGCCATGAATATTGGGCAGGAAACCTCTCTTTTGCCAAAGCCCGACAAACAAAATTATCTGAAGATATACTACTCCTCACCGACCGTTGGGCGCAAGGGAACAAAAGCGTTGTTTACTATGGAGACGAAAATCGGCTGATTGCCGTTTTTGCCATTAACGATTCGTTAAAACCTACATCGGCACAAGCCGTACGGCTATTGAAAAGGAAAAATATCGAGGTGCATATGCTCACCGGAGACGAAAAGAAAACTGCACAGGCAATCGCCCAGTCTCTGGGAATCGAGCACATACAGTCCGAGGTTATGCCGGCAGATAAAGAAACATACATAAAAGAGTTGCAACAAAAAGGGAAAAATGTTGCAATGGTAGGCGACGGCATCAATGACTCTCAGGCACTGGCACGGGCCGATGTCAGTATTGCCATGGGGAAAGGAACAGATATTGCCATGGACGTTGCCATGGTAACGTTAATTACATCAGACTTGCTATTGCTTCCCAAAGCGATCAGACTCTCCCAAAAGACCGTCCGCCTCATCCATCAAAATCTTTTTTGGGCATTCATCTACAATGTAATCAGTATTCCTGTCGCTGCCGGAATACTATTCCCGATCAACGGGATGTTGCTGAACCCGATGTGGGCCAGTGCTGCAATGGCATTCAGTTCGGTCTCGGTCGTAATGAATAGTCTGCGGCTCAAACATTCGGCTATATAAGCATAAAAATGTCGCAAAAAGGGGAATTAATCTGCCATATTTCTATAACAAATTGTTTTTTTTATTCATAATGATAAAAAAAATTGTTTTCTAACCCTTTCAAAAAAAATAAAATAATTATTTTTGCAGGCAAATCTGTATAATATAACAAATGTATAATAAAACATGTTATCATTTTTTTACCGGACAGCATCAAGACGGGTTAAATTATACAGAGCTTTTTTAATTAATCCGAAACAGGAATAATTTCTTCTCTAAAAAGATGAGGATCTATCTGTTTGCGGCGAACATCTCACAAGATATAACAGTGCGATAATCAAGCTGTTAAAGAGCGAGAATTTAGTTTATCAAAAACAAGTGGCCTAAACGATATTGCAGATGAAGAGGGAACAAATTATACATTCTTTTATGTTATTGCTTTACGAAGTTTATATCTTTTTACTAAAAAAAGGGAGAAACATACCCTTTCTCAAACGACTTCAACCATCCGGCATTCAACAGGAATCAAAGATTCATCTATCATATTCTATTTTCTAAAGCATTATCAATATACGAAATGCTTATAACCCAACATTATCAAAAAAAACGGAGACATGAGTATATATTCTAAAATATCTTACAATCTACTTTTATCCTTATTATCTTCTTTTTGCGCATTCGGTCAAGACTCTGTAAATTGGGATTTTGCCGAAAAATTTACATCAGACTCACTTTCAGGGTATTATCGGACATCCCTAATTCCAACATGGATTAAAAATACCCACTATTTTTATTATGCCATAGAAAGAAATGGAGAACGTGATTTTTATCTGGTAAATGCAGCGAAAGGCGAAAAAAAGTTGCTTTTCGACAACCGACATTTAGCCGATGAAATTACCCGGCTGACCCAAATAAAATATACCCCCGAAAAGCTAAATATATACCGTCTCGATTTTTATAATCAGGATTTGAACAAATTTTATATCAATAAAGAGCATAAGATCATTGAATATAATATAAAAAACAAAAAGGCCAGAATTGTCGATGCTGTTCCCAAAACAGAAGAGAATAAGCCAAGCAACAAACGCTCTACGACCTTTACAAAAAACACATGGGAAAAGTATTCGACAGATCATCAGTTCTATATTTAATTTCAGAGATCACAACTTATATTTATCAAGAAGAGATAAATTAGAAGACATACAACTGACTACCGACGGAGAGCCGTATTTCTCTTACACCTCAAACAGCAATGAAAAAAGAGATACGTCATGTTGTTATACATCGGCCAATTGGATAGAAAATTCGCACACGATTTTTTCATTTAGAGAAGACAAGCGCTCCATTAAAACAATGACTTTGGTCAATAGCCTTGCCTCTCCACGTCCGACGGTAGATACGTATAAAATGCCTATGCCGGGCGATACCGGAGTGAGCCATTACGCAATGTTTCTTTACGATGTAGACATGCGAAAGGAAATCCCGGTTGCCATAGACAAATATCCGGATCAAAAAGTGGAGATCAGCTATGCAGAAACTCCGGGATATGTATTTTTTACAAGAAGAAGCCGCCCGGCCGATTATATAGACTTATGCAAGGTCGATATTCATACCGGGGAAGTCAAAGAAGTTATCTCCGAACATTGTGCGCCGCACATGAACCTCCAACTGTTCAGATATCACCTCATCAACAAAGGGAAAGAAATCATCTGGTGGTCGGAACGAAACGGGAAAGGACAATATTTCCTATATGATGACAAGGGGAACTTGAAACATACGATCACTCCTCCGGACATGGTTGCCGGAAATATCATGAAACTCGATACCTTGGCCCGGTCTATTATTGTCGAAGGATATGGACGAGAAAAAGGGATCAATCCTTATTACCGTTTCTATTACAAGGTAAATTTAGACGGCAGCGGTTTTACGCTATTGACTCCGGGAGACGGAACTCACAGCATAGACCTTTCTCCTGACGGTAAATACCTAATCGACAATTACTCCCGAATGGATATGCCCGCCGTAAGCCAACTGATAAAGATTGCATCTCCCCGAAAGAGTATCGTATTAGAAGCGAGCGACGATTCGGCATTGAGAAAATTAGGGTGGAAACCTCCTGTATTGTTCCAAATAAAAGCGGCCGATGACTCAACCGATCTTTATGGAGTTATGTATCTGCCTTTCAATTTAGACACGACCCGCTTATATCCCATTATAACCAATGTATATCCGGGGCCTCAAGACGATCAGATTCCAAGGGCGTTTACGGTAGATGACAACTACAACCAGTCTTTAGCCCAATTAGGCTTTGTGGTCATCAATGTCGGTGCAAGAGGCAGCTCACAAATACGAGGCCGTGACTTCCACTGTTTCGGATATGGGAATTTAAGAGATTACCCTTTGGCCGACGATAAACATGCCATAGAGACGCTTGCCCGCCGATATAAATTCATCGATCTCGACCGAGTAGGCATATACGGACATTCGGGTGGCGGGTTCCAGACCGTTGCCGCCATGCTTACCTATCCCGATTTTTACAAAGTGGGCATTGCCGCTTCCGGAAACCATGACAACAATTTATATATACAATGGTGGGGCGAGACCTATCACGGTGTCAAATCCCATAAAGACAGTATAACAGGGAAAACCGTCTTTACCTGTAAAATCCCGACAAACAATGAACTGGCAGATCGATTAAAAGGCCGGTTAATGCTTATTACCGGTGATGTGGATAAAAATGTGCATCCTTCTACAACGTTCAGACTTGCCGATGCCTTGATGAAAGCCAACAAGCGTTTCGACATGATGGTGATGCCGGGAATGGATCATGGTGTAGGAAACGACTACTACTATAATTTGATCCGCTACTATTTTGTAGAGCATTTATTGAATCCGAAAAAAGAACATATCGATATCATTCATCACAAATAATATAGAATAAGATGAAACCCAAACGAAAATTAAGAAAAAACGCTTGTCTGTGGTATTCGGTAATATTTACAATTTTTTTGTCGATTATCTCCGGAACCAATGCTTTTGCACAAGATAAGTCTGAGAAAATCAAGATTACGGGTACTGTTTTTGATGAAACAAAACAACCATTAACCGGAGCTTCAGTACGAGAAGAGAAAACAAGTAACGGAACAATTACCGACATAAACGGTCATTTTACAATTTACGTAAAAAAGGGAAGTACGATCCGCATCTCTTTTCTGGGCTTGGAGTCTCATATTCTAACGGCCAACATCGCCGGCAATTTTGATATTGTGCTGAAAGACAATTCAAATGAGTTGAAACAGGTTGTCGTAACCGGATACGGGAAAACGACAAAAGACCGGGTCACCGGTTCCGTGGGTATTGTAACTGCTGAAGACCTGAAAGGCTCTCCCACAGCCAATATCGACCAACTCCTCCAAGGGAAACTGGCCGGGGTGAGCGTGCAAGCGACTTCAGGTCGTCCGGGGGCATCTTCAACGATACGTATCCGGGGAATCAAATCTTTAACAAAAGAAAGTGCCGACCCTCTCTGGGTTATCGACGGTGTTCCCTTGCAACGCGACATCCCCAAAATCGATAACAGCCAATTATCGACCGGAGATTTCAACAATATTTTTGCCAATGGAATTGCGGGTATAGACCCGAACGAAATCGAGTCGATCAGCGTGCTAAAAGATGCTTCGGCCGCTGCAATTTACGGATCCCAAGCCGCAGCCGGAGTTATTGTCGTAACCACCAAACGAGGTAAAGCGGGTAAAATGCAGATCAATTACTCGGCCAACATGACATTCGTTACCAAACCGCCCCGTAGCGCCAATTTGATGAACTCTCAAGAGAAATTGGCCTGGGAACAAGAGCTATAGGACGAATTCTCAGCTGCCGGATATCAGCAATATATAGAAAAGGGAGATGAAACGGCACATTACCCGGTCATCGGAATTGTCGGAATGATACGTTCAGGGAAAGGAGATTTTAAAGACTGGTCAAAATCAGAACAGGATGCCTATATAGCCCAATTAGGGCAACACACAACCAACTGGTTTGACGAGATATTCCGTACCTCTATCTCCAATAGTCATCATCTATCTTTCTCGGGAGGATCAGATAAAAGTACCTATTATGTATCGGCCGGATATAACCGGAACAACGGTCTGTTGAAAAAGAGCAACTATGATCGTTACAATGTCAGTGCAAAGGTCGACATGAAACCCAACAAGCGGGTTACATTAGGGATTACGACAGATATGTCTTACCAAATTTCAAGAGGTTCGTCATTAAATGTCGATCCGTTTAAATATGCCTATTTTGCCAATCCATACGAGATGCCCTATAACAGCGACGGCTCGTATGCCAAAGACCAGACCTATTTTTCGATGGCCAAATACAACGGTTCCACAAGTTTGCAGATACCGTCGAACGGCTATAATATTCTTCGGGAGATAGAAAATACCTCTTCCGAAACAAAAAACGTAAATGCAAATGTTAATGTAAACTTAGGTATCTCGATACTTAAGAATCTGAGATTCGAAGGGTTGGGATCATACAGCTATACGAACAACATCTCTGAAAACATCAACGGGCAAGACACTTATG
>CASFRL010000048.1 GCA_949297285.1 uncultured Bacteroidales bacterium | reverse complement strand
ATGAGCCGCCGTACGCAATGTTATTCCTAAAGAGGCATTGAGCTCTCCGACAACATTTTTAGGACGGGGGTCGATATTCCGGAACTCCACGGCCGCTCGATAATCCAACGTTCCGCCCCAAGTCACACGGCCGCATTCCCGAGCATATCCTCCGGCAAAATAATATTCCTCACACCTTAAATCTCCGCCGACCGAATCTCCCAAAACATAAGGATACACCCAATCATAATCGGATGTCTCGTTCCAAACGACATTTCGTTTCACGCCGTTCCTATAATAAGCCTGTCCCCATAATTTCCTATTTTTCAGAACAATATACGAATCCACATCAAATGATCCGCGAATCAAACCGTCTCCTTCTTGCAGAAGTATCGGTTGATCTTCAGCCGAATATTCCACGATCGCATTTGCTTCGGTAAGAGTTAAGGCATGCTGATAATATTTTTCTGCCGGATTACGATAAAGCAAATCGAAAAAAGTTTCTCCGAAAGAATTATTCCGCAAATTTCGCTGCATGACAGAAAGCGTATCCCCGGCATACAAGAAAGCCGGACACAATAAAAGCAACATAACGACAGCACATCCTTTTTTCATCTCACTTTCAATTTATGTTACTCGGTCTTAGGCGTTACACCGTCATAAGTAATATTCACAGCCGGAGTACCATTGGCATCCGTGGCCGTATGTTGTTCTTCGATCAAAGAAGGTACACATTCGGTATTAAAGTCATCAGAAGAGTTATTCGTGTCTTTCAACACCTTTCTACCGTCACGAGTAATATACAACAACTTTCGGCGAACGCTTTTAAAATAGCGAGTTTTATCTCCGTCGATCGTTCCGCAGTGAGTCCAGCCCGAATCCAAAGACGGATCGGTAACATTCCATACATAACGAGACTCTACACTTGTATTCACAGCATCTATAATCCACTCATTAGGAACTTTATAGGCTGTTTGTTCCATAGGGAAAGTCCCGGCAGGCAATACCATGACATACTTATAAGTATAAAGATAATTCTTTAAGAAGTCTTCTTTCTTTTCCGGAATACGAGCTAAAGCAAAAGCTCTGAACCCCCGATTATGTAGAATCCAGAAACTAAGTGTATAACAATAGTACTTATCCAAATTCGGAACTGTCGGGCTGTCGATATCCATATGCGCAGGAACAGAAGATTCATCATACCATTCGAAGTCAGCACGACTCAAGTCGAATGAATTCGGATTGGCAACCCGATGATCCATACCGGTATCACAAATTATCAAAGATTCCCCCGGCTGTACAGGATAGTCTGTCCCATTCCCGGGTATCGTATAAATGGCTTGTACCGTCATCGCCTCTTTCATAATATCCGGTGTATAGTCATATTTGGTAACCGTTATAAACTTAGACTCCATCAAAGACACACCGTCAGCATACAAGACATGATCGGTATTGTTATAGATTTTGACATATTGATCGCCATTATACTGTTTTCCAGAAGGTTGCAACGTTCCGGTAAAAAAGATTTCTTCAATAATGAAGTCGTTTTTATCTTCTAACAAATAGGACTCTAACGTAACCTTCACATCTGTCCCGAGTACCTTTAAAGAGGCCTGATAACCCCTTAATTTTCCTTCTGTCATTTCCCCATTTTTCAAATAAGTGACACTTGCTTCATAACTACAGTCATACAATCCCTCAGGTAGCGAAAACTGTTTAGAATTGGAATACTCGGTTTCCATTCCGGAAGATATATTCTTGAATTTCACTGTCTCATACTGCACAGACAGTTCTTCTAAATCGGATGGATACTCAATCAATATATCCACCGTTGTATGCGGAATATCGCTTTTCTCCTCACAACTGACAAAAAGAATAAAAAAAATAACCAGAAAAAATAACTTGGATTTCATTGTTCTTATTATAATTTAGATATATTACAAACTAAAATTCAATTCCATACCGAAATAAGGATTTACATTTCTTCTTATCCGCAATCCGTTAGAGGTATAATCCGGAAGATAATCCAAAATACGGTTAGCGAATAAAGCAAGCTTCAGATATTTACCGATCTGTTTCGTTGCTTTAAAATTGACATACATAGCCATCGGAACAGTTTGTTTCTTAAACGAATCGGCATTGTACGTCTTCACCAAAAACTGCAACTTCATATCTTCTGCAGACTCCTGCGTATAAGGATGTAAAAGTCCGTCATTCACATCAAGATAACTTACCGGCACCCCGTTCTGATACATTCTTTGCGTAGAGACAAACCACATGCACTGTACCGATGTCGAGAAAATAAGTCCCCATTCCGGGACTTGCGTATCCAACATAAAATTGGTATTGAATTGTTGATTTATCCTCCCGCTATTCCAATCATACAATCCGACATATTCTTCTTGAATCGGACGGTTATCCACCACTTCCGAAACCGTTTCAAACATAGGTTGACTATTCGTATAAGTAGATTTGAACCAGGCCCCGTTAATAATCACGGATGTTCTCAACGGCCTGATACGCTGAGATGTAAATTGAAATTCCACCCCTTCTTTTTCTAACCGACTGCCATTCGCCGCTTGCGTATATCCATCCAGTTTCCGGGTATCCGTATAAGAAATATCCTCCAATGCGGGAGGGCCTTGTAAAGAACCTGCATCAATAGAAGATGCATCATATTTACGATACTCAAAAGGCATATAATAAGAAGAGTAACGAAATCCAGATGTCAATCTTTCTCTAAAATATGTCACAGACAGGCGATTACCGTTATAAGATATATCGCTTCTTACCTCCCATTTCCGATTCCTCGAAGGTTCTAACCGGTAATTCGTGATATCCTTGATATAAGTACGTACATTAATTCGACTATATTCCAACGGTTTATTAACATCATAATAGTTTAACTGAATAATATCGTTATACCATTTGTTAGGGTACAAATAATCTATAGTCGGCATTTTTGTCGTCAGACCATATCCTCCTGATATATCTATATTCAAATCATGGTTACCCAACCGAATGCCCGGAAAACTCCATCGGGAATTGATACGCGGATCAAGATAAACTTTTCCTTGTAGCAAATAAGCCGGACTCATACCGACCAAAGAGATCGAACGGACACCGGCCAACGTCTCCCATTTATGTTTACCCATACGAGCGGTAATATTATCTTCCAGAAAGAAAGAGAGGTTTTGCAATGCAGGTATATCCTTATAAGCCCTCGGACGTGTAGTCCATCCGCTTGTTACGATCGGGTGGCTTATATCATATACTTGCCCCCGGCCTCTGTTCTTCGAATAGTTCCATTCCCCTCCGGCTTTCATACTATTTTTAACCTTACCTAAAAAAAATTCCAATTCTCCCTTCATTTTCAAAAACGCATTCAACGGTTTGCCCTCACTTAAATAATCGGCAACATATTGTCCCAAAAGATAAGTTCCGTCATGTACCCCCTCTTCCATACTGGTCGGAGCTACCGTCGCACGTTGAGGAGACATCAGTTTCGTCCTCTTCAACCTGTCCGACTGAATACTTACAGAAGAGTTGAGCTCTATAGATTTTATCAAATCTACCTTAGGGAAAGTCCACGAAAATTTATTCGTAAAAGCTGTCCGGTTATACGTAGATTTATATTTATCTATTTTCTGATATGACAGATCGGGATCAGTTTTTACATTATCGAACGAACCGGTATAATCGACACCGGAGTTCCATCCCATATTCCACATCTCTTTTTTAAGATTCCACGTCGAACGCACCGAAGCATTGATACGTTTATAATTCTCGAGATTATTTCGCGGATCTACTTTCGAATCGAGATATCCCCCGTCTATATTCAAAATCAGATCTTGTCCCGAAACGGCAAATCCCTTACCGACAGAAAAAAGCTTACTGTATTCATCTGCCTTAAAACGAGCGGTAAACGGAGTCGATTTCCTTATTCGCTTAATATTCACCAAACCGCTGGTAAGATTTCCATATTCCGCAGAAGGAATTCCACGAACGATCTCCACACTTTCTATATCATCGGTAGATATGGAACGCATATCCACACCTTTATTCGTTATATTTCTTTTATACTCGGGAGAACTCGAGTCAGAGCCCGAAGGAATATACTGCATATTGGCATCACCGTTAATCGGAGCTCCATCGACAAGGAATAAAGTACCCAAAGAGGAGATAGAATAATCGGGATTGTCGCTTTTTTCTCCTGAAGCATTCAACGTACCCGTTTCACGTAACGTTATCGTATTGGCTACTCCCATATTGGGGGTCTGGGATATATTTCCCGGCAAAAGTTCCAACAAATCGGCAAAACTCGTAGGCTGCAAATGCGCCATTGCAGCTCTATCGATTTTCGACGAACTAACGATCCCCGGTGACTCGGCAGCAGTTATCACAACCTCCTTCAACTTATTAGACCGGGCAGTCATATCTATCTGTAAAAAAAGGTCGCTCTTCAATTCGATCTTTTTCTGCCACGACACATATCCCAAATAAGACACCTGCAAAACATACTCCCCGGGCAAGACAAAAGAGAATTTAAAATTTCCGTTCTTGTCAGACAACCCGGAAAATGTATTTTTCCCTTTTAATTGTATCGTAGCGAACTCAAGTAACTCCTTCGTGAGCGTGTCTCTCACACAACCACTGAAAATTACTTTATCCGGGACAGCCCGGACAAAAGGGAAATACAAAAATGTCACAAAAAAAATCAGAATTATTTTCTTCAAATTCATCCCCGGAGATACCTATATTAATGCGATGCGAAAATAGAGTGGATATTATCATCATACAATACCTACAAATACTGATTAATACTTCATAAAATACCTAAATTATGGGATTTCACAATTTTTCTTCGGTACATATTTTTGCCGTGCAATAAAATATATCTAAAACTAAGTGATAATGAAAAAGATTTTACTATTTGTTTCGATTTTATGTGGGTTGACTGCCTATGCGAACGACATCGATTTTCAATGGGCAAAAACATTTGTTTCTCCTATGGGAACAAGTGCACATTCTCTTGCAAAAAGTGCAGACGATAAAGTCTTCTCATTTGCCGGTTTCGGGTCCTCCGGAGCTGCAGATTCTCTTTCTTATGGTGAAACTCTAATCGGACACGGAGCTCCCTACGACGGAAGCAGTTCCTCCGGAAACTCAAACATCGTATTCCAAAAATTAGAAAAAAACGGAGATCTTGTCTGGTCTGTATATAGCTGCTGGGGCGGAGCCTCTCTTTCTGACTGTGCTTACACCCCGACTGCCGACGGAGGAGCATTCCTTGCTCTGAAATTTTATCATACCAACTACGATGCTGCAAAAAACGGGAAATTATTGTCTTTGGTCGATGCATCGGGTAAAACGACAGATGTCATTTGGGAATATCCGGGATACTGGGTATATCAAGGAATTTTAGTAAAAATCAGTACGGAGGGAAACGTTGAATGGACTAAACTGATCAATGTAGATTATTCTCCTGTACCGGGAACGGCATCGAGTACCTACAAAAACTATACTCCGCAAGGATTCTATTTCTATGGCGCAGCCGAAGACAATGAAGGAAATCTGTATATTGCCGGAAATTACCGAAAAGACATGACATTCGTAAAAAAAAGCGGAGAACAGGTTGTATTGAGTCCTCACAATACCGAAGGCTGGACAGGAGATCCCCAATCGAGTGTCGGAGACCTGTTTTTAGTAAAATTAGATGACGCAGGAAATTATCTGGGACATATAACTACTACCGGAACTGCTGCAAGAGAAAGCATTAACAATATCACGTATGCCGATGGAAAAATCTATTTCTTGGGTATGGTAAAAGGCGTATCGACAGAAGATTCGGAAATAAAATTAGGAGATGTGACAATCCAACCGACACAATTTGATGATATTCTTGTAGGTGCCGTCAACACTGATATGACCATCGCATGGGTAAAACATTTCCCTGCATTTGCAGCCAGTAACGGAAGACACACTACTCAAAACAAAGAAATGAACATTCAAAACGGAAATTTGTATTTGATGGGACACGTCGTCGGAGGTTTCGGCACTGATAAAACTGAAGCTCTGATTGAAGGATCATCGACCATGCAGACAGGGTTCCTTATCAAATGTAGCGCAGTTGACGGGACTTGGTTAGGCGGTGCTATCGGAGAGAACTCGATCGGAGGATATTACGGAGCATTCGAAAACGAAAATGGAAAAATCTACACATACGGTTACGCTTTAGGAGAAGCTTATCTTGTAACTTATAACGCTTCTACATGGGATATAGAGAATGAATACAGTCTGGTAAAAGGCGGATCAACAACGGCATGGGGATGCCTGTTCGACGAAGGACAACTTCTGACTCTCGCCCGCAGTAACGCAAAATCTGCTAACACTATTTTAGATGGTGCTTATACAATAGAAAGCCCAAAAGATGCCGGATCATGGATCACACTTCTTGCCTCGTTCGAAATTCCGGAACTGGGACAAACTACCGGACTGGCAGCTCCCGTAACCGATAGCCGACAAAACTTGAAGGTCTATGGTGGAGCAGACCGGATATTCATCGAGGCCGAAATTCCTGCGGAGGTGCTGATAACAAACACCTGCGGACAAGTCGTGAAACGAACGGCCGTATCGGCAGGCAGACAAACTATTCACATGCCGAAAGGTATCTATATCGTCAATAAAAACAAAGTGGTAGTATATTGATTCATGTCCCAACGTCCCGGTTTGCATCACCGACACCGGAGACGTTGGGTATTAAACAAACGATTATGAAGAAAAGTATGGTTTATCTGGCTTCCCTGCTGTTGTGTGCGGGAAGCATGAGTTGCGGAAACAGTGCGAAACAACAATCGCAAGACACGGTAAAAGAACAGAGCGACATCCCGACCGGCATGGAAGTGGATTCGTTGCTGGCAAATGCCGGTTTGTTGACAGAAAAAGAGATAACGGTACAGGGTATTTGTACGCATACATGCCAACATGGCGCCAAGAAAATATTCTTGATGGGAAGCGATGATACGCAGACTATCCGCATCGAAGCGGGAGAATTGGGTCAATTCAGCCCCGACTGTGTAAACAGTATCGTAGAAGTAACCGGTATTTTAAAAGAACAACGGATCGATGAGACTTATTTAGTGCAATGGGAAGAACAGGCCAAGGCACAAACCGGAGAGAGCCACGGCTCTGAAGAGGAAGGCTGCAGCACCGAGAAAAATGCCCGGGGAGAAACCGGGAACACTACCGAAGAACGGATTGCCGACTTTAGAAAAAGAATTGCAGAGAACAAGGCCAAAACCGGGAAAGATTATCTCTCTTTCTATTTCGTAGAAGCTAAGTCTTACAAGATCTTAGAATAATGGAAAATGTCATATCGTGCAAGAACCTGACCCACTATTACGGGAAAAGACTTATTTATAAAGAGCTGTGTTTCGATGTCCCGAAAGGCCGCATCTTGGGCCTTTTAGGGAAGAACGGAACCGGAAAAACAACAACGATCAATATCCTGAACGGTTACTTGAAGCCTCAATCGGGGATGTGCCTTATATTCGGGAAAGAGGTGCAAAACATGGACCCGTCATTGCGTCGCAATATCGGGCTGTTGATAGAGGGGCACATTCAATATTCGTTTATGAATATCGGGCAAATCGAGAGATTCTATGCCTCTTTTTATCCGAAATGGAGGAGAGAGGCTTTCTACGAACTGGTCAGTAAACTGAAAATCGCCCCCGGCCAACGGATCAGCCGTATGTCCTGCGGGCAGCGTTCGCAAATAGCTCTCGGGCTGATACTCGCCCAAGATCCCGAATTATTGATTTTAGACGATTTCTCTTTAGGACTCGATCCGGGTTACCGGCGGCTTTTTGTCGATTACCTGCGGGAATATGCGCGGGCCGAACAAAAGACCGTGTTCCTGACCTCCCACATCATTCAGGATATGGAACGTCTTATCGACGACTGCATTATCATGGACTACGGACGCATATTGATGCAAAAACCGGTCAAAGAACTTTTGGATTCTGTAAAACGATATGAATTTACTGTGCCCGAAAGTTACGAACTGCCAGAGTGTCCCGGATTTTATCACCCTTCGAAGATACGAAATCGGATAGAGACTTTTTCTTTTCTTCCGATTCGGGATGTGGAAGAAAGGCTCAAGTCGCTCAATGCCCCTTATGCCGGATTAAAAGCCGAACCGGTGCACAATCTGGAAGATGCTTTTATCGGGCTCACCGGAAAATATTAATCTACAAAGATCTCTTTTGGAATGGAAAAAGCACTGTGTTATAAAGAATGGATTAAAACCCGGTATTACTACCTTTTGGCCATACTCGTATCATGGGGAATGACCGGATATTGTATTCTCAAAATCAACCGGGCAATCTCGCTGAATGGCGCACCCCACTTGTGGGAAGTGATGCTCAGTAAAGATGTTGTCTTTATCGATTTGCTGACTTATATGCCGGTATTGACGGGCATCTTGCTGGCTTGGGTACAATTTGTCCCCGAGATGCAGCAGAACCGGCTGAAACTGACCTTGCACCTGCCGATGTCACAATACAAGACAATCTCGATCATGTTATCTTTCGGCATTGTCCTGTTGTTGGCAGGGTTTGCCTCCGATATTCTCCTTTTATGGTTTTATTTACAAAAAGTTTTCGCATCGGAACTGACCGCCCGAATATTGCTGACCGCCCTTCCGTGGTTCACGGCAGGGTTTGCCGGATATTTGCTGACGGCATGGGTGTGTTTAGAGCCGACATGGAAATGCCGGATTCTCAACATATTTATCTCTGCGGCAATACTCCGCATCTTCTTTCTATCGTCGATTCCCGAATCTTACAACCGGTTTCTGCCGATACTCATCATATACACGATGCTGACATTATCTTTCAGCCTGTTGTCGGTATCCCGGTTCAGAGCCGGCAAACAAGATTGATTTAAAACTAAAATTATGATACGCTTCAGTAAAATACTCTTATATGCCACAATAATCTTGCTGTTATTCTGGCTCATCCCTTGGGGATATGACTTCGTCTTCTCAAAGGCCCGGAAAAATCCGTTCATTTTATACAGTACGGTAATCGATGATTTTGCCCTTTTGGAAAATAACGGGAAAAAGACAGAGAGAAAAGACCTGAAAGGCCGATATTATACCGAATCGGAATTTGACAGCATATTGCCGATGTTCTATTACCGACAATTAATCGCCGATGGTAAATTCCCGGAAACGATAAAGGGGGTAGCTCTGTCTCCGAAAACCGTACAAACAGAGAATTTTATCTTCCGCCACCATCCCTCTGACGTGAACCGGGAAAAAGTGGCTCTTTATCCTTTGCTGGAGTCGATGTCGGGCCGGGTCGATTTGAAAATGCCCGACGATGTTTTCAGCATCCACGAGAACGGTATCGAATTTATCGATATGCGGTCGAACAAAACCGATGAAAGGAAAAGCCGGCTCTATACCGAAGCGATGAAGAAAAAAGGATTTTGTTTTCCGGCAAATATCATAGCCGGAAACCCGACTACCCGCAAAGACTATGACGAAGGGTATCTTATGACAGACCGTACAGGGGCGCTGTATCATCTGAAACAGGCAAAGGGACGTCCCTATTTCAGAAAAATAGAGCTCCCGGACAGTATGAAAATAAAATATATCTTCACAACAGAATTTAAAAACCGAAGGTATCTTGCCTTCTTGTCCGATGAAAAGAACAATTTGTATGTGCTATATACCCAAACATACGTAATCCGGAAAAGCGGGATTCCCTGCTTCGACCCTCAAAAAGACGAGCTTTCTATTTTCGGCAATCTGTTCGACTGGACAGTGACGTTGTCTAACCCCGAACAAGACAAAGTATATGCATTAAATGCCGACAACCTGCAATTGATAAAAGAGATCGACCTCGCCGAGCTATATCCGGATATACCGAGGCGTAATTTCCCGATCCGGCTGGCCTTTACTTCGCTATCGGACAAATTCGTATTTCCCCGCATCGTAATGTAGCGTTTACAAAAGATGCGCCCGGAAATAGAACGTTCATTTCCGGGCGCATCTTTATGTTTTCCTGCAATGATCAATCATCGTAATCGATAAGACGGAACTGCTTGTCGAAGGTCAACTCCAGACCGCCTCTCAACTTCACTT
>CASFRL010000047.1 GCA_949297285.1 uncultured Bacteroidales bacterium | reverse complement strand
GTGGGTTGTTGAATTTAAAAAATTATTGATCGAAAAATTAGAAAGAATTTTTTCGCGTCATTAAATATAAACAAAGCATGCCTAATAATGCCTGCTACGCAGTATCCTTGCGATTCAGATGCGAAGCACTACTACTTTCGTTAGGGGATTGGGGTGTTCCTGCGAATAGTAGAAAACCTTCTCAACAGCGATAAGGCAATAGAAGGTCTTGAAAAGCTCGCGAAAGACAGATATCCGAACCTGAAGGCCAACATAGCCAACGGGAACATTTCTCTCTAAGAGTTGAGATAAATAAGCCACACGGGGGCATATTAAGAGGTATTCTGACCCTTTCTATGTATTCCAGAGAGAATGCTACTGCTAGTTATTTCAACATGAGGCTGAAAACTCAGTAGGTACTCTAAATTGTGCAAGCTCCTATTCCTCTCGCGGGAATAGGAGCTTTTCTGTGCCTTTGACGACTGCCTTGAAATAGAAGAATTTGATCCTATCTGATAAAACCGGATGATTCCTGATGGCTTATGAACGTTCATTGCCCGCACCCCCAATTCAATGCCTACCAAACCTGAAAAAATACTCCAACATTGACTCTATAACACACTTGCAATGCACAAGTTACAATGCGGGGTAAATCTCAAAAAATAACCTCTCGGCACTTTTTTTAGTTGTACAGAAATCAAGTATTTGAAGTGTCATATTTTGTCGCGTGATTATGGTATTTGTAAACAGAAACAATAAAATTCACACTTAAAGGTTATTTGTGTTAGCAAAATACATTCTTAAGATGTACTTTTTGTATCACGAAAAATAAGTTATGAAGATTGGGAACTGTTCAAAAAGATTTATCAAGAAGCACATTAATGATATACGTGAAAATGATTCATTGCGTATTATTAGCATAAATGATTTTGGATTTG
The DNA here is from genome assembly GCA_949297285.1 of uncultured Bacteroidales bacterium. Taxonomy (GTDB): domain Bacteria; phylum Bacteroidota; class Bacteroidia; order Bacteroidales; family Coprobacteraceae; genus Coprobacter. The sequence continues at coordinate 1,276 of CASFRL010000047.1, read as the reverse complement.
CCCCCTTCAATTTTGGCGATGATCGCCAAAAATCGCTAATTTTATATTTCGACGACGCAATTCCCATCGACGGAATCTACGATTCGCTTATTTTTAATGAAAGGATGGCGCGCGATATTTTAAATTTCGCGATAAACGCGTCGAGGGACGGCAAGGAATTGCTCGTCCACTGTACCGCCGGAATATCGAGAAGTTCTGCTGTATCAATCAATTTAAACAATTTTATCAATAAAATATTAGTAAAGAATCTTGAAGACTGGGAGGAAAATATAAAGCATGGATTTGAATTTGCCCCCATCCCCAATCCTCATGTGTCGTCTGTTATGAATCGGGTAATTTCCGATTATTTGAGCCGCGGTTCTTTTGATACCATACGATAACTTTGGCGAGTTTTTCCGCAGAAATATTGTCATAATTAAACTTTGCATTCGGATCGTTATAATATTTTTTTATGGCCTCTCCTAAGTATGACGCAGTAAATCTGCGCGCGTAAACCTTTTCAAGAATCGTCATATTTTTGTTTTTTAATTCCTCCATAAGCTCAAATCTCCGGCAGGCATGCCTGTTTTCGTTAAATTTGCAAGTACCCTCTTGGAGTTCTTTGATCCAACGCTTACATTGAATAAGTTCCCGATCGCCGGTGTAATGGGCGCACACGAGGCATCCTCTTACGCCCGCTATTTCAAAAGGGCGATAACATTTTCCGGAAATTGCAAAATTACGCTTTTTTTTCATAGTTTCAATATTAAATAAAACGGGTTATTCGCATTTCTTTCTTTTCGGGAAAGAGATTCAATTCCGGAAAATATTTTTTTAATATCGGTTGCACTTGTAATAAGAGTTTTTTCCGTTTATTCAATTCGCCAAACTTGTCGCACTTCACCGCAAATTGCGGCTGGGAAATTAGGAGTCTAAACCAATCTTCCTCGGTGAGTTCATTCCATTTGCGGACAGATTCAAAATTTTTTGAATACTTTGGATTCTCCGATAGGATTTTTGCCCAATTATGTGTTGAAAATACACTCCAATCTTTGACAAATTTTTTATTTGCGGAATTGATGGTTAAAAGTACGGCTAATCCGTTTGCGCATTTTTTTGCACTCTCGACAAGGCTTGGATTTTTTATAATAATTCCTTCCCAAGCGAACATTTTTATGTCGTCAAGAGTTGAAAACTTTTCAATTAATTTTGGGCGCAGTTCGATAAGTTTATATTTGTCATGATCAAAAATTTCATCCCAATCTGAATATGCTTCAACATAATCGGGAAAAACAGC
>CASFRL010000046.1 GCA_949297285.1 uncultured Bacteroidales bacterium | reverse complement strand
GGGTCCATACAAGCAGCACCGGCTTCCCACTTAATCTTACCGAATACTTTCAATAATGCCTGTCCATATACATACCCGTTATTTCCTTCTACGGCACGATCCTCTACTCCCGCATAATCGCAAAACGGAGACCAATAGGCTCCGGCCATTTGTCCGTTTGCTTCACAATGTTTTACAAACTGTTTCAATTCATCCCAGTTGAGCTTGTCCCAAGAAGCATCTAAATTGATGAAAATAACACCGTCATCACCAAAACCTCCCTTATTCTGGATATTCTCCTTTATAAAATCCGATACCGACACGACACCATCATAGCTGATCTCAGTACCCATTCCTCCCCAACTACTCCAACCATAAGGTGCCGGTTTATCCCAACTTCTTTTCGGAGCAATAGCACAACATACATCTCCAAAAGTTTCCAATCCGGTACGCCAATCATCAGAATAATGCACAATCATACGGGCTGACTTTACTTGTTGGCCTTTTACAGCCCCATGAGGCTTTAACACACCATCTATCATATCGCGTGTTATGTGATGGGTAACCCCACTAAAACACTCAAGGTTAGTAATTTTACCTTGTGTAAGCGGACTTCCGGTAATCCTGACAGCCGATTTCCACGTATCATGATCGACAGATCCGACAACAAGGCCCAACTGTGTCTCGCCATTAAATATGGCTGAAACTTCCATCGAAATAGAGTCTCGAGCGACACGTCCAGCAGAAAAAGAATCCGGATTTGTCTGTGTACAACTCAATGGATATGATGCATACGTTATAAATCCATCATTATCAAAAGGGACAGTTATGAATCGGTTATTAGCATCTGTCGGTAAAAACAGATTATCAGCTTCGGTACAGATAGGCGCAATATAATTACTTGATATATCCGTATTATCCGAAGAGAGCAATGTCACATCGGTAAGGAAGTAATCTTGTCCATCATACAAATAAAAGTTCTGATGAACGATGGGATCTCCCGGATTGTTACTACCGGTATATTCAATAGTAAATTTTCGTGCGTTACCCACTTCATCCACAATATCTTATTGTTTTATTTTTACAGAATTATACGAAGAAGCATCCAAAAGTACATCCCCATTTTTAAACTTTATTTTGACATCTTTAAGCACTGTCACACCTTCTTTTACGAATTCCGCTCGTTTTGTCTCATCATCAAACTTAATATTCCACTTTCCAAAACTCATCTCAGAAATGGTCGCATTTGCAATAAAAGGTATAATACACAAAAAGAATAAAACTGTCAGCTTTTTCATGATATATCATATTTTAATTGACTCTCATAGATTGTTATTCAGATTCTTTATCCAATGAATCCAAAACGGTCAGCATCCGGCGCATTCCTTCTGCGACAAACACATCTTTTATTACCAGATTACGATCTACAATTATACTGAACGGGGCTATTTGTATTTCTTTAAAGAGCGGATATTTTTCCTCATAGCTGCAATCCGGGATAAGATGAATATTCTCCCACCTGAAATTGTGCTTTTGCATAAAAGATCGGATTGTATCCCGACTATTACCTGTAATGGCAAAAATGTCGGTCTCGGGATATTCTTCGCTGAGAGCGTCTAATACTTTGAGCTCTTTAATGCAGGGAGGACAATAGATATTCCAAAAAACAATTAACGAGATATTCTTATTTTTCCCGACCGCCAGTTTATTCCCGGCTAAATCCTTAATCTCCAAATCGGGCAGTTTTTCACCGATACATTCCCGATAATTTTTAGAAAATCTTCTCGTCAACAGAAAAACTGTAGTATCCTCTACATTTCTTGAGCTCATAAAATATTTTAATGTTGCCAACGAATCATTAAACATCTCCATAGATATTCTCACACTGTCAGCATCAAAATAAGCTACATACTTTTGGGGTTGAACGACCAGTCCTTTACCATCTTCACTTCGTGTTACCGATTCTTGAGCAAACACCCCAAATGGGATCAAAAACAAAAATAGAACAAACAAATTTTTCATGATAATCGCAAGTTTTCCTTAACAAATAAATATTTATTCAAAAATAAAAGCAAAACAATATATCTCTGTAACACAAATGTGTCAATTAATAAAATTATTCGTTCATTTTCTTTCCCATATATAGTATATACAAAAAAGATCACTCTGTAATAACGATTATCCGCTTATTACAGAATGATCTTTATCAATTTCTATCTACTTTTTTATTATTCCTTTGTACTTAGTTCAATACGGCTATTTACAGACAAATTCTTGCCTTTAGTCCGCACAACCAACATATATGATTTTTTGGAATGTGTCTCTTTTTCGGAACTTCCGTACATAATATCCGGTGCTTCTGCCCAAAATACTTCAATAGGTGTTTTGTACGTATTTCTAATTTCGAACTTAGTTGTTCCGGCTTTAAAGGTTACGATACCGTTCTTGTAAATTTTAGATTTTACGTCTTTTATAAATTCATAGGCCGGAGATTTTCCCTCGAGACGAGCATCTGCAAAACCGTTTCCGAGCTCGGGTTTGTCGGACAGAGCCAGAACATAATCATAGGTGTGTTCATCGTCAGACTGCGCTTCGAACCGATCTATGAATTTGTTGCGGTCAAGTTGCACCGTACGAGTCAGCTTCACTCCCGGATAACCGTTATTATCCAATACAGCGGAAGCAACTCCCCCGTTTTTATCGGGATCGAACGATAATAATCGACCGGCAGTTTTAGCCCCCCTGATCTGCATATCTTGTCCGTCGACCAACACAAGGTTATGCGAAAGACCCCGTTTTTGCCATCCCAAATAGGCCGGTTGTGCATAACTATATGTCCCGCAATCGGTAAGAATTTCTCTCTCTCCATTGTGTAACGTAACCGAAAGCCGGTCGGGATGACTGTGTCCTCCGTCACTAAAACCATAACGGAAAACCAATGTATTATCTCCTGAACGCAAAATTGCAATTCCCGTATCATCAAACAGATAACTATCTTGTTTTAACGGAGTTTTATCCGGTTTAATATCGACATTCGTAAGCAATGCCAATGCAGAGTTTCTCTCTTTAACCGCATAAACTTTTGCCAGAATTTGTAAGATAAAAGGATCTTTGAAACGGGAATACCCCATTTCATATAAGAAATCCTGATTTAAAATATCATACATATATCCTCCGTCATTATGGGCCGGGAAAGTCATGTTCGGATACATTGCCTTAACAACACCCGTGAGCATACTTTTTAACTTCTCGTCATAAAGATTTATGCCGCATGCTCTCGCCGCATTTGCCGTTTGCATAAGAGCTTTGAGCGGGAAATAGTGATAACCGGGCGAGGCTTCTTTGTACCAGCCATCATCATAAACCATTTTTTTAAATTCTTCTATATAGCCGATGCTGCTGTTTATGGCATAGTCCATCATCTCATCATTTTTCAATGTTACGGCCAACGATGTCCGCATGGCATTGTTCCAAGCCTGCCAATTATGTTGCCCGCGGCGGTTGGTAATCATATCGGCAGCTTCTTGAAACAGATTTTTCTCAATTTTATTTCTCTCTTGCGGTGTCAACTCGTCTCTTATGATTTCATAAATCGGACAGACATCGGAAAACCACATGGCATCTTCGAGCCATTGTTCAAACATTCTACCCAAATAATAAGACTTATCGACTTGTTCTTTGGTATAGACCGGATATTGCGGATATTTATCGGCATATTCCAAAAAGATTTCTTTTAGGTAATCAAAATATTTTTTGTCTTTCGTGGCCAAATATAAATAACCACAATCGACAATAAAATATTGCATATCATGCTGGTATATATTGCGCCAACAGGCATCGAAAAAATCATTTCTATAAAATTTTCCACAATCGGGACAATAGTGATCATGAGGCTTGTCAAGTTCGAATTTAAACAGTTTCTTATGCACAGGACAAATATAGTTCTGGCTGCGCCCGGTCGATTTATCAGGGATATTAAAACCATAACGCACACGTTTGTCGACTTTTTCTTTTAATCTATCTACAATTTTAGCACCCCATTCAGTTTTGGCAGATGCTTCAACATTTTTCAAATCTTCATCGGTAAAAAAACGGTATGTCTTTTCGAAAGAGCCGTTATTTGCCGCATTGCCTTCCTCTGCGGAAGAAACACCCATAATAGCAGCAAAAACAAGCAATACTACCTGCAATTTCTTTTTCATGTCATTTCGATTTATATTATAATTAAACATCAGATTCTTTCCGGTCAACTATAAAAATTGATCTAATGTTGTTTTTCTACGAAATACAAAGGACAAGAAAGGGTATTAATTTTTATAAGTTATTTGTATTAGTAAATAATTAAAAACGGGTTAAAAAAATTTTTAAGAATATAGGGGATTCTTTATAGCATTTTATTTTTCAAATAATGAAATTTTAAAGGGCTAAATCATAACGAATCATCATTCATATATTAATGAATGACATTAAAAATATATCCAATAATAGAAGTATTATAAATATGGGGAAAAATCGTGTTCCTATTTCAGATAATCAATAAAATATATTCCCACAAAAAAGAAGACAAAAAAAATGGTTGTCATCCCGACAACCAATCTTCGTTAACCTTAAATCTAATACCATGAAAAACACGATGCAAATGTACGAACTATTTTTCATTATCAAACAAAAACAATAAATAATTGATAGCGTATTAACAAAATTTACATATCCAATCTTATTCAAGGCTCAATAGAAACAAAATTTTACAAATTCGCTATTTTTCAGATCGATATTCTATACTTTTAGATAGACAATATTGTCAAAAATATTACTTTTGTAAAAACAAAAGACAAATCGATGAAAGTTATAGATTTAATAAAGAACAGCCCTACTACGGCATTTTCTTTTGAAGTGCTTCCCCCGTTAAAAGGAAATAGTATCGAAAAAGTTTTCAATACAATAGATACATTACGTGAATTCGACCCTAAATATATCAATATTACGACGCACCGAAGCGAGTTTTTATATAAAGATATGGAGGGAGGATTATACAAACGAGTAGCTGTGCGTACCCGTCCGGGGACAGTTGCTGTAGCTGCAGCTATTCAAAACAAATATCAAATTCCGGCTGTGCCTCATTTGATATGCAGCGGATTCACGCAAAGCGAGACGGAATATGCCTTAATCGATCTGAACTTTCTCGGAATATGCGACTTGTTGATTTTAAGAGGTGACAAGGCCAAACATGAACCCCGATTCACACCGACACCGGAAGGACATGCCCATGCCATAGACTTGCAAAGACAAGTAAACCGATTCAATGAAGGATTCTTTTTGGACGGAAGCAAAATGTCGCTGAACACCCCGTTTTCTTACGGTGTAGCCGGATATCCGGAGAAACACGATGAAGCCCCGAACCCGGAATCGGACATATTCTGGCTTAAAGAAAAAGTAAAAGCTGGAGCCGAATATGTCGTAACGCAAATGTTCTTTGATAACCAAAAATACTTTTCATTTGTCGACCGTTGTCGGAAAGAGGGCATCAATGTCCCGATTATTCCGGGTATCAAACCCATCAATTTCCTGAACCAACTTACCGTCTTACCTAAAGTTTTTCATGTAGATCTTCCCGAGGCTCTGGCAGCAGAATTAAGAAAATGTAAAACAGATGAAGAAGCAAAAGAGGTTGGAATCGAATGGTGTACGCTGCAAGCCAAAGAATTAAAAAAGGAAGGTGTGCCGAGCATACATTTCTATTCGATGATGGCTACCGAGAGTGTAAAACGGGTAGCCCAACAAGTATATTAAAAAAACTATATCAAAAAGGACAATCGTGTTTTTCAAAGATATTATCGGTCAAGAAGAGATAAAAAAAAGGTTGATACACTCGGTAAAATCGGGACAGATAGCGCATGCCCAGTTGTTCTGTGGCCCGGAAGGAATCGGGAAACTGCCGTTAGCCCTTGCCTATGCCCGGTATATACAATGTACGAATAAAGGGGAAAACGATGCTTGCGGGAAGTGCCCTTCGTGCAAACAGTTCAGCTCGATCATGCACCCTGATGTGCATTTTGTATTTCCGATATACAAAAATGAAAAAAAGAAAAAACGATTGTGCGCCGATTATATGGATGAATGGCGAAAATGCCTCTCGGAAAATGAATATTTTACATTGGAACACTGGTTGTCCTACATCGATGCAGAAAATGCCCAAGTCAGCATTTATGCCGAAGAAAGTAAAGAAATCATCCGCAAAATAAGCCTTAAAACATACGAATCGGATTATAAAGTCATGATTATCTGGTTGCCGGAACTCATGAACGCCGTATGCGCCAATAAACTGTTGAAGATATTGGAAGAGCCTTATGAAAAAACCGTTTTCCTATTGGTCAGCAACCAACCGGACAAAATTTTGGGAACTATACTTTCCCGATCGCAACGCATCAATATGCAATCGCTCCCTTCAGAAAAAATATCCGAAACTTTACAACGCCAATATGCATTAGAGCCCAAAGACGCCGACGCAATCGCTCATATTTCTAATGGGAATTATATCAAAGCCTTGGAAAACATACGGTTGTCTGACGAAAACAATCTTTTTTTCGACCTTTTTGTCCGCCTTATGCGTCTGGCTTATGGAAGGAAAATTAAAGAACTAAAGGCCTGGAGCGAAGAGGCTGCCGAAATGGGAAGAGAAAAAGAGAAACGTTTTCTTGCATACAGCCAGCGGATGTTGCGAGAGAATTATATCTATAATTTCCATATTCCGGAAATCAACTATTTAAATAGTCAAGAAGAACAATTTTCAACCCGATTTGCCCCATTTATCCACGAACGCAACATCATTCCGTTAATGAACGAGTTGAGCAAGGCTGAATCGGATATATCGCAAAATGCGAACGGGAAGATCGTATTCTTTGATCTGGCAATAAAAATGATAATGCTGTTGAAAAGTTAAAAATAAAGACACTGTTCGCTACTATTGCAAAAAAACATATCTTTGTAGTCTGTAAAAAAACAGCGGTATTTTTACAGAAACACAAATCTACGGGGCTGACCGGTTTTGACAGCGGGTAGAAATGGTGTGTAAGCATGCAGAGCGTGGATGGCTTGCTCTATAATCTCAGACATCAAAAATTTAACTGGCGAAAATAACTACGCTCTTGCTGCTTAATCGAAGTACAGTAGATTAGCTTAATCTCCGCAACAGTTGCGGAGACAAGACATCACCCGGTTGCTGTTGTTCCGAAGCGTTCCGAAACGGTGGTGCAATAATATCGGAAATAGTGGGAAGTCGGCCTTGTGCTGCCCATGAAGTTTTTAAAGGCTAAGGTATGAATTGGTGGCTTCGGTCTTGTTCATACCCGACAATCAAAGCGAAGATAAGCATGTAGAAAGCTCATTAGTTCCTCGTTTGGACGAGGGTTCGAATCCCTCCAGCTCCACAAAATAATAATGTAATACGTTATTTTATTTTGCTCCTATATAAAAAATACCCAATAGCCTTAAAATCAAAAATAAAAAATAATCTTATTCTCTATATATACCATAATAACAAACTAAAAAACCAATAATATGTTTTGGGGTATCTTAATAGGATCTATATTATTTTTAGTTATGAAAATAGCCTATAATAATAATCCCCGTGTGCATCAAGTATTCAACCATTTTATGGGCTATCCATCTGACGAAGATGATTATATGGAAAATGAATATTTATCTCAAAGAGTGAGAACGCATCGACATAGGGAAGAGGAAGAGGAAAAAGAGGAAGAAGAAGATTATTATTATTATCTTCAAGAAGAAGAAATAGATCAAGAAGAAAATGATGATTATTTTCAAGAAGAGGAAGACGATTATCTAAATGAAAAGGACTATTATTTTCAAAATGAGGAAAATTTCTATCAAGAGGACAATTACGACTATTTCCAAGACAATTACGATTATTACCAAGACAATTACGATTATCAGGATAATGATATGGACAACGATGATTAGTATTATTTATAAATAGAATACTTACAAAACAACGTCAATCACCTGTACTTCTACTTGCCAACCCATATACCTCTCATGAAATATAGATTTTTTGAGACCCTATGAGAAGATATTCTCAGAATCTTTTCATCCCAAAATTGTCGAATGAGCGGCGTTTTGCTGCCCAAAGCGTCAATAAGACGGATATTAAGGATGATGAAAAAATGGTGATCATAAGCATGATCTGATACTTGATCGCAACATTGGGACTGCTTCCTCCCAATATCTGCCCGGTCATGGTACCCGGCAGAGCAACCAGCCCCATAACGGCCATCGAGGCAATGGTGGGATTAAACGACTTTATCAAGGCTTCTCGCATAAACGGGGCTGTAGATTCGCCTCGTGTAGCTCCGTTTGCCAACAGATAAAAATATAACTGACGCTCCCTTTCAAGACTGCCATAAAAGGCATTCAAGGCTATTACATTGGCCGAAAGCATATTGCCAAGAATCATACCACTGATAGGGACAAAGTAACGTGCTTCGAACAGATGATCTAATTTTATGATTATACCCAAGAAATAGAGATCGATAATGCATATAGAACAGAAGAAAGCTATTACAACCGGAATAAAAAGTTGTTTTACAGGGAGTTTTGTACGCCCTAAAACAGTCCATGAGGCTACGCCGATCATGATAAGTACCCATAACAGATTGATCCAAGATGAGTTCCATGCGAACAAATATTCTAAATAAAAACCGATCAGAAACAATTGTAAAGTCATACGCCCTGCCGCAATAAGGGTATCTTTTACCAATCCTGTACGGTAATAGGCCAATGCCGTTACCGGGATTAACAACAATAAAAATCCGAGGCACATATTACCCCAAGTGATGTCAACAGTTGCGTTCATTTTTCATTTCCTATATTTATATTACGGTCGAATGCTTGAATAAACCGGCTGTCGTGCGATACGGCAATCATGGTCATATTCTCGTACGATTTTAAAAATGTAATCAGTTTCTCGATCGAATCGGGGTCTAACGCCGATGTGGGTTCGTCCAACAATAAAAGGGGTTTGTCCAACAATACCGCTATGACAATCATAATACGTTGACGTTGTCCTCCCGAAATATCGGTGAGACGCTTACTGTAAATCTCCTTTTCGAGGCCCAAACGTTCGAATGTATTTAAAATGGTCTCTTCCGAAGGCATTTTACTTCGGTTTTGACGAAGTTTGAAAGGAGCTGACATACATTCTTTTACATATTCATACGGTAATGAGAATTCTTGAGGGACCCATGCCGTCAACCGACGGATATCGGCAACGGAATCAGAGGTGAGGAGTTTTCCTCCGACCCAAATTTCGCCTTTATCGGGTTGTACCAATCCGGCAATACTGCTCAATAAGGTGCTTTTACCGGTTCCGGAAGCTCCGCAAATGACTACTTTCTCGCCAGAAGATATGGTTTCCGAGAAATCGGTTAACAAAGGTTTTCCGTCATAAATAAATGTGATATCCTTAAATACGACCATTGGCATTTTTCCTTTTTTTACGTCTGCAAAGATAATTTTTCTTGACGTTTTCACCAATATCGATTTTTTCGGACAGGTTTCCTGCTTTTCGTTTTTGAATATCTATGAATGATTCAACTTGCCGAAGGAAAGTTTTTTCGAGCAAATAGGAATAAATAAAAAAAACGTGTATGGTTCATAAAATCTCTCCATACACGTCTTTTTCTATTCTATGCATCATGTGCTCATTAATTTGCGCCACCTCCCAAGGCATGATAAAGGTTAATGACACCTTGTATTTCGTCGAACCGGGCAGATACAGCATCTAATTCGGCTTGCAGCAATGTCTGTCGTGCCGTCAAGACTTCAAGATAATTTTGCGAGCTGTAACGCATCAGTAATTCTGAACTGCGAACGGCCGATTCTAACGACGCAATTTGCTGCTGATTCAACGTAAGACGTTCACGGGCTGTCTGCCATTGTAACAACGCATCGTTCACTTCGGTACCTGCATCCAATAAACTTTGACGGAAAGAGAGCAAGGCTTCTTCTTGCTGAGCCTTTGCAACTTTTAAATTAGCAATATTCTGTCCTTTATTAAAGAGAGGCTGAACCAATGAACCAACGGCTGAAAAGAGCCACTGACCGGGGTTTGTCACAACAGCCCCTGCAGCATTGGTCCATCCGGCAGATCCACTTAATGTAATCGAAGGATAAAATGCCGAATGTGCCTGATTCGTAACATAGAATGCTGCGGCTAAAGCAGCCTCGCTTTGGCGGACATCGGGACGACGTTGCAACAACTGTAATGGGACTCCTACTGCGAGTGATTCGGGAAACTCTTGTTGTTTTAATGTTGAGCGAGGTATTGCCCCCGGAACAGACCCTAATAATGCAGAAAGAGCATTTTCTGTCTCGGCAATCTGTTGCTCTATTAAAAGTAACGATGCATCTACCGAGAGTTTGCTCGCTTCGGTTTGAGCGACCGCCATATCGGTTGTCTGACCCGCTTTTTTCAACGCTTTCATTACACGTAGATTTTCGCTCCAGTTTTCGGCCGTATATCGGCTGATTTCAAGCTGGTCGTCGAGCATTAACAACGTATAATAACTGTTGGCAATGGTTGCAATCAATTGAGTCTGTACGGCTTGACGATACGCATCACTCTGTTCCAATGCAGCTTTAGCTTCTCTTTTCGCATTGGTTATGCGTCCGAATATATCAACCTCCCAATTTGCAGAAAGGGCCAGATCATACGTTTTGTTAAGACTGGATTTTTCAGCTTTGCTTAATGTGCCTTGCGGAGTGAACGATATGGATGGCAAATAAGAAAGCCGGGAAGTCATAAGCAAAGCTTCTGCTTCTTTCACTTTTAACCGGGCAATATTCAGATCGGTATTATTCTTCAATCCGGTATCGATAAGTTGCTGCAAATACGAATCCGTGAATATTTCTCTCCACGAAAGAGTTGCCATAGATGTCGTATCGGACTGTTCTGAAGATTGGCGGTAAAGATTATCTGTAACGGCTGACATATCGGGCTGTTTATAAGTGCGATATATTGAACATCCGCTTATTCCTACCGCTATCGATATACATATAATTATTTTTTTCATACGAATTTCCTTTTCAGTTAGTTCTATTCTTCTAATTTCGATATTTTACGTTGCGGCATGACTTTCTCTTGAATATACTGGAAGACGATAAACAAAACCGGCACAATAAACAACAGGGCAATAGTACCGATCAACATACCACCGACAGTTCCGACACCGATAGAAATATTTCCGTTAGCTCCTACACCCGAAGCAAACATCAACGGCAACATACCGAAAATCATCGTCAACGATGTCATCAAGATCGGGCGCAAACGTACTTCGGCTGCCGATACGGCGGCTTGTGTTATACTCATACCTTGATGACGACGTTCAGAGGCATACTCTGTCAACAAGATTGCTGTTTTAGACAATAACCCGATCAACATGATCAACCCGGTCTGCAAATAGATATTGTTTTCCAGTCCGAACATCTTGGCAAAAAGGAAACTTCCGGCCAATCCGAAAGGCACGGACAAGATAACGGCCAAAGGTATAAAGAGGCTCTCATAAAGAGCACACAATATCAAATAGATGAATACTACACATATTACAAATATCAAAACGGTCGTGTTTCCTGTCGAAGATTCTTCCCGGGACATACCTCCAAATTCGAAACCATAACCGACAGGCAATGTTTCTTCTGCCACTTCACGCACGGCCTGAATAGCTTGTCCAGAACTATATCCTGTTGCCGGCGCACCGTTCACGGATATTGCCGAGAAAAGATTAAAACGAGTCAAGGTTTCCGAACCGTACACACGGGTCAAGGTCAGATATTGGCTGATGGGTGACATTTCTCCGTCTGAGTTTCGAACGAATATATTGTTCAGCGCCTCCGTATCCAAACGGAATTCGGGAGATGCTTGTACCATTACCCGGTAAAGTTTCGAGAAACGGTTCATATTCGAAGCATAATTACCACCCACATAGATAGACAACGTTGTCAATACATCTGTCGGAGAAACGCCGTTACGTTTGCATCGTGCAGCATCGACTTCGACCTTATATTGTGGGAATTTCGTATCGAACGATGTTGTCGCTCTTCCGATTTCGGGGCGTGCATTCAATTTTTCGATCATCTGCCGGGTATATTTCAACAAATCTTCTATCGAACCACCTTTCTGGTCTTGCACATAAATTTCAAAACCGCTACTTACTCCATATCCCGGAATCATAGGCTGGGCAAATGCCATGATCTGAGCCGAAGATATATCATCTGTCCGACGGTATATTTCATCGATAACAGCATTTATTTCGTTTTCTTTTCCTTTCCGTTCGTCCCACTGTTTCAACCGAACGATAAACATACCATTCGAAGATCCCTGTCCACTAATCATTCCGTTACCGGTTATTTTTGAAAACATTCTAATCTGAGGAATTGTGCTTATACGTTTATCTACCTCATCTACAATAGTTTTCGTTTCTTCCAATGTATTTCCCGGAGAGGTGCGTATATCAACAAAGATCGTTCCCATATCTTCTTGCGGAACAAGCCCGGTCTTGGTTGTTTTCATCAACAGGAATAAACCGACAAAGGCAACCAACAACAATACTAAGGCCAACCATTTTCGTTTCAACATAAAGAAAACGCCGGTTTTATATTTCAATACCAATCGTTGGAACGCACTGTCGAATGCAATATGGAAACGAGAAGAAAAACTCATTTTCTTTCCATCTGAAGAGACTTCGTGCGGCGTCATGATCAGCGCACAAAGTGCCGGACTTAATGTCAAAGCATTAACCAAAGAAATTGCCACAGCAACAGCCATCGTCAATCCGAACTGTGTATAGAAAGTACCTGTCGTACCTCCCATAAAACTAACAGGAATAAAAACGGCCATAAAGACGAATGTCGTTGTGACCAACGCAGAAGTTATTCCCCCCATTGCATCGACTGTTGCCCGATAGGATGATTTATAACCTTCATCAAACTTGGCTTGAACGGCTTCGACCACGACAATGGCATCATCGACCACCGTACCGATCACCAAAACCAATGCAAATAGAGTCAACATATTCAAACTAAATCCCATCGCATACAAGAATGCAAATGTTCCCACCAGAGAAACGATGATAGAAACTGCCGGAATAAAGGTTGAACGCATACTTTGCAAGAAGACATAAACTACCAGAATTACCAATATAATTGCCTCGACAAGCGTCTTGACAACATTTTGGATAGAAGCGTCGAGAAACTCTTTTGAACTCATCAAGTCGACCAGCTCCATACCTTTAGGCAGATTTTCCGAAATTTCGGCAACAACCTTGTCGATCTCTTCTATAATTTCATTAGCATTGGAACCTGAAGTTTGAGCAATCATACAGTTAGATCCCGGATGTCCGTTTACTTCTCCGATATAAGTATAAGAACTCGATCCCAATTCGACACGGGCCACATCTTTCAGGCGAAGCACTTCACCGCCTTCCAACGAACGAATGACCAGATTTTCATAATCTTTTTCTTCTTCATAACGTCCGCGATACTTCAAAACATATTGAAATGTATTTTTAGATTCGGCTCCCAATGTACCCGTAGAGGTCTCTAAATTTTGTTCACTAAGCACGGTCGTAATATCGGAAGGTATCAAATTGTACTTAGCCATTTTACCCGGATCGAGCCAAATACGCAACGAATAGTCGGCCCCCATTACATTGACCTCTCCTACCCCGGCAATACGCGATAAACGAGGTTCAATGTTAATTTTCAGATAATTGTTCAAGAATCGTTCATCGAACGAATTATCCGGGCTATAAAGTGCCAATGCCTTTATGTTACTGGTTTGACGTTTCCGCACATTGATACCGCTTCGGGTTACCTCTGCCGGCAGCAAACCTTGTGCCGTAGCGATACGGTTTTGAACATTCACTGTTGCCATATCGGGATCGGTACCTTGTCGGAAATAAATGGTAATTCTTGCCGATCCAGAGTTGGTAGCAGAAGAAGTCATATACATCATATTTTCAACGCCGTTTAGCGCTTCTTCGAGAGGAACGACAACACTCTTTTGTACGGTTTCGGCATTTGCTCCGGTATAGGTAGCAGAAACACTAACTGTTGGAGGGGCAATTTCGGGAAATTGCTCGATAGGCAATTGCGAAAGCCCTATCAATCCGACAATAAAAATAAGGACGGATATAACGACCGATAAAATAGGTCGGTCAATAAATGTTTTAATTTTCATAATACGGATTATTCATTAGTTGAAGCATTGGTATCGATCACTGTCCCTTCACGCATAAGGCCTGCACCCTCGGCAATGATAATATCACCGGGAACCAGCCCTGTCTCAACGACATATTCCGTACCGTTATTCAAACGATACACTTCAACCGGGGTAGACTTGGCTATACCATCAACCACTTTATATACAAAAATACGGTTTTGCAATTCAGAAGTGGCGGCTTGCGGAATAACGATCACGTTGTCAAGAGAAGTAGGGATGACCACTCTCCCACTACCACCGTTGCGCAATAACCCGTCTGGATTTTTAAATGATGCCCTAATGCTTACTACTCCCGTACTCTCTTCGATAGTTCCACTGATTGCGTCGATTTTTCCGGGATATTTATACACCTTTCCGTTACTAAGGATCAACTCTACATTCGGCATTTGTTCCATAGTTTTCTGCAACGAACCGTATTGCTGTATAAGATCTAATATCTGGTTTTCATCTAACGAAAAATATGCATATATCTCACTATCATCAGAAACAGTAACCAAGGGTTTGGTAATGCTACTGTTAACAAGAGCACCCACACGATAAGGGATCATACTGGCAACTCCATCCACCGGACTTTTTACTTCAGTATAAGAGAGATTATTGCGGGCATTGATCTCTTCGGCCCGAGCCAAGGCAAGAGCAGCCCGAGCTTCGGCAAGATTATTACGAGCCGTTTGCAAATCAAATTCTGAAACGACATTTTCCTTAAACAATTCCTCTTTACTTTCGGCGGTTAGTTTTGCCGTAGCCAATTTAGATTCGGCACTCTTTACATTAGCAACAGCGGTTTCGAGGGCGGCTTTGTAAGGAACTTGATCGATAATAAAAAGTACTTGTCCTTTATGAACAAGATCACCTTCATTCAAGCAGATGTTCGTAATTATACCGCTCACTTGAGGACGTATTTCAACATATTGACGTCCCTGAAGTTTTGCCGTATAATCTCTTTTCAGAGTCTGATTACTAAATTCCACGCGCAATGTTTTATACTTAGCACCGGTTTGTTCCTTCGATTGCGATTTACACGAAGCAAGTAGCACAAGAGCTGACAAGATGGGAATAATGACGTATTTCATCGGTAGTTGGTTGATTATTATTATGATATTTTTGATATAAGACAAAAACAAATCGTGACAAAAATAAAAGGATTTTACTATATACGATAAATGTGTTGACAAACGACAAGAATGTGTTGACAAACGGCAACTTTCTTTTTTTGCAATATACCGTCAAATATATATCTTTGTGAAATACATTTAACATTTCATTAAATATATCAATTCTAATGCTGTTAAAAAAAAACAAAAATAAAAATACCATTCACCACACATTTACCCAATATCCACAAATTATCCGTTATGTAGATTTGCTTTTTTGCCTGATCATTTTACCTTTGATTATTTTATTGATACCTATCGACAAATGGATCAAAGTTCAACCGTTTCTTTCCGTGACTTTTATCGTTTACCTCTATATGCTCTATTTCATTTATAGAAAATCGAACATACCCTCTCTCTTTTTACGAAAAAAATACGGTCATATTGCCATCCTGCTTGCCTTATTGATACTGATTACAATATTGCTTACACATTTTCCTATATCCGACCAAATCGGATCAAAGTTGCCGATAGGTCTTCGAAGGCATTTACACGCCCAAACCGTATGGTTCTATTTCTTGATCGTATCAGGCCTAAGTTTGGCAATCGAAGTGGCATTTGAGCTATTCCGCCAGATCTTACAAAAGCAGGAAATAGAAGCCGAAAAAAACAAAGCTCAATTAGCAGTATATAAAGCTCAGATAAATCCTCACTTTTTATTCAATACGCTCAACACGCTATATGGCCTGGTTATTACAAAATCGGATCAAACCGAATCGGCATTCATAAAATTCTCAAACATACTGAAATATATGTATGACAATACTTCAATAGATAAAATTGACATAAACAGCGAAATCGAATATATCCAACAGTATGTAGAATTGCAAAAACTCCGGTTAAATCACCATACAAAAGTGATTTTTGAAAGCCGCACAGATAAAGAACATGTTCTTATTCCTCCGATGATACTGATTACGTTTGTAGAAAATGCTTTTAAATACGGCTCATCATCTTCAGAAGACTGCACAATCCTTATCCGTATTATAGTAGAAGATGGTACTTTACTCTTTAAAACTCAAAACTCGATTATGAAAGAGAAAAAAAGTGGAGAATCTTCTATCGGTATCGAAAATTGCCGCAAACGGTTACAACTACTCTATCCCGGACTTTTTACGCTTATTACCGAAAGAGATAACTACAAAAATGAGTTTCTAACCCGACTTACTATACAATTATCTTGACTATGAGAAAAATTAATTGTATTGCTATCGATGACGAACCTATTGCATTATTGGTCATTAAACAATTTTGCGAGAGGAAAGGGAATATTGAATTGAAAACATTCTGCGAACCTCGTATAGGCCTCGAAGAAATAAAAGACAATAAACCGGATATTGTGTTTCTCGATATTGAAATGAATGGCTTGAACGGATTGGAAATTGCTAAACAGCTTCCGGATAAATGTTGTTTAATTTTCACTACGGCACACGCCCAATATGCTCTTAACGGATTTGACCTTGATGCGGTAGACTTTCTTCACAAACCTATCGCTTATGACCGTTTTGAACGAGCTATCGAAAAAGCAATGCGACACATTTCGACATTGAACAAAGCGACAATTTCGGGAAACAGTCAAGGAACCATTGTCGTCAAGCAAGAATATAATAATATAAACATACATCTATCCGATATTTTCTATATCGAGGCTTTAGAGAATTACTGCAAAATATATCGGACAAACGGAAATAGCGTAATCTCAAGACTCAACATCAAAACGATCCACAAAATGCTTCCAGAAAATACGTTTTTAAGAGTACACCGCTCATTTCTTGTACCCATACATCAAATACAAAAGTTCACAAAACAAGAAATATGGCTGAAAGGGTCATTATATCCTATCCCCATAGGCAGACGATATGCAAAAGAAATATACGAATTTTTAACCCGTAATGAATAATCCGACACCCCTAAATAAATAAAAAAACAATCATTCCCTTATAATA
The DNA here is from genome assembly GCA_949297285.1 of uncultured Bacteroidales bacterium. Taxonomy (GTDB): domain Bacteria; phylum Bacteroidota; class Bacteroidia; order Bacteroidales; family Coprobacteraceae; genus Coprobacter. The sequence continues at coordinate 49,047 of CASFRL010000046.1, read as the reverse complement.
AAGATGGACCTTTGATATTCTATAAGGCTAAAAACTCTTACGGGGAATCTGGTCAAAGAGATCGAGAGATAGCTGCCCATCGATTTATATAATAATAAAAAAAACTCTGAAGTAATTCTCTGGCGATACCTCAAAAGACAATTATTCAATAGCAAAATCAAAGATTTCAGTTCTCAATTCAAAGAAGTTAAAAAAAAGTGTGCGTCTGTTCAGACCGGCTAATATTTTATTTAAAATACAAATTCCTCAGTTTTTCATTGATCCGCTTTTTGTTGATCCCAATTAATAGGTTATCCCCTATTTTGGTCCCTCCTAAAATAAAAAGCGTTTATAATACATCGATTATAAACGCTTTCAAAATAAATTTTGTTGTCCTGGAAGGATTCGAACCCTCACAAGCGGAACCAGAATCCGATGTGCTACCGTTACACCACAGGACAATTTTTTATTGCGCTGCAAAGGTGCAAATTTATTTTACTATTGCAAAACCGTAGTGACGTTTTTTATTCTCGATTAAGTTTTTTTTACAAGAAAAGATTAATCTTTTGGTAATGCAGAAGCAACGGCTTTATATGATTCTTCCATAAGTTTATCTATATCATGCCCGGAAGCAGGATCAGGGAATATCGGCTCATGAATTGTTAAAATCATTTTCCCGGGTTTTATCTGATATGATGAGCGGGGCAGTATTGCAAACGAACCGTCAATGGTCAATGGCACTACCGGCAAATTTAAATCGATAGCCAATTGATATGCTCCTTTTTTAAAACGTTGTAACTTTCCGTCCCATGTCCGCGATCCTTCGGGAAAAACGACCAATGACATCCCATGCCTTAATGTCTGTTCGGCTATGTCTAATGTTTCTCGAATACTTTTAGGCCCCGAACGATCTACAAATATATGTCCGGCAGCTGCACAGGCTTTGCCGACAAAGGGGATGCGTCTAAGGCTTTTCTTCATCATCCATTTAAAATTGTGTCCTAAAAAACCGTATATCAAGAAAATGTCATACGCACCTTGATGATTTGCGACAAAAACATAGGATGTTTTTTTATCGATGTTTTCTCTTCCGTTTACTTTGACACGAACAAATGAAATCCAACAAAAGAGTCGAGACCAGATAGATCCCGGATAATATCCCCAAAAGCGACTGTCACCGACAAAACAACCAACAATTGTTATTAATGCTGCCAGTATAGTCAATACCAACAAGATAGGTACTGCAATAAACCATTGGTAAAAAAAGAATAGCACTCTCAACATAAATGGTACAATTGGTTACAGAGAATTATAGATTTACATCAATCTATCGATATATACAGACAAAGGTAGTCGTTAATTCCGAAAATGCAACAACTAAAGGGGTATTCTTATGTTTTAACATATAAATTTAGGGGGAAATCCGCATGACCGTTTTTCAAAAATAAAAACGGAGGCTTTGCTATGTATGCAAGGCCTCCGTCTTTGTGTCCGAGATGAGATTCGAACTCACACGATCCAACGATCACTACCCCCTCAAAGTAGCGTGTCTACCAATTCCACCACTCGGACATCTTTGTTTTTGAAGCGTGCCCAAAACAGGACTCGAACCTGCACGTTCGTAATGAACACTAGTCCCTGAAACTAGCGCGTCTACCAATTCCGCCATTTGGGCTTATTCTACACACGGGGAAACGGTGGAGCGAAAGACGGGACTCGAACCCGCGACCCTAACCTTGGCAAGGTTATGCTCTACCAACTGAGCTACTTTCGCAAAACATATATTCAAAAAAAAGTTTCTATCGCTTTAGAAACTATGAGAGCGAAAGACGGGACTCGAACCCGCGACCCTAACCTTGGCAAGGTTATGCTCTACCAACTGAGCTACTTTCGCAATTGCGAGTGCAAATATAAATTGTTATTTTGAGTTGTGCAAATGCTAAATATTATTTTTTTAGCTTTTTCTGGTGTTGCTGCATTATCTATTGAATATCAACATTTAACTCTTGAGGAAATATCAAAACAGGGTATTTCGTCAACGATTGCGCAACATAGAAAAAAACTCATCCCTTAATTCCCGGTCTTTAAAATTGCCCGAATATAAGCAAGTTGTCGTCGATGCGCCTTGTTTTTCTACACCTCGCATTTGCATGCACAGATGACGGGCTTCTATCAAAACAATCGTTCCATGCGGTTCGACTATGGAATCGAAACAATCTAATATTTCGCGTGTCATACGTTCTTGAACCTGGAGCCTACGGGCAAAAGTTTCTACAAGACGGGCGGTCTTGCTTAGGCCGACAATTTTGTCTCCCGGGAGATAGCCTATATGTACTTTGCCGAAGAAGGGGAGCATGTGGTGTTCGCATAGAGAATAAAATTCTATATCTTTTACGATCACGATCCGTCGAGGGTCTCCATAATTTTCATGAAATATAGCTGAACGCAAGATTGCTTCCGGAGACTGGTGATAACCACTTGTCAAAAATTTCATAGCACGAGCTACCCGTAAGGGTGTTTTTTTCAAACCTTCACGGTCTATATCCTCTCCCAGTAACTCCAATATATTTTTATAATGTTCGGCTATTCGTTCTTCTTTTTCTTGATCCGATAACCGAGTTTGCACCTTTTGCATATTATCAATATCCATTTTCTATATTTTATTCAGCAGTCCGTCCCAGCCGAATCATATCTTTAACAATGCGCATTTCCCTGAATCTCGGGAACGCTTCCTTTAATTCGACCAATTTAGCATTGGCCTCTTCGTACGAGCGGAAATCTCCTACCCTCAAACGCCAAAAGGGTGAAGTAAATGTCACATAAGTAGACATATCGGGAAATAGATTTTTTATGACAGAGGCTTTTTGATAGGCTTCATCTTTAGAGTGTCTCTGGTTATTATCCGAAAAAACCTGTATTCTATATCCACGAACGGTCATATGAGACGGCGTTCCGAACGAGGCACTATTTCCGGCATTTCGTGCCAGACGATCGGTAAGACGACTATCTTGAAACAGCCTTACACGTGCGGTTCCGGTTATTCGTTCCAATGACTGTACAATCGAAGTATCTGCAATTTGTACCTGCGCAGAGATTCCGAGACAAGAAATCATCAGAAACACGACTGCAAATGAGATATTTTTTTTCATAAAGCTCATACAGATAAGAAAGCTGCAAAAGTAAGCATTCTATCTTACTTTTGCAGCCTATAATCTGTTTAATTATTTAAAATGCGTTGATAATACCCATAAATGAATCTACTTCGAGGGCAGCTCCACCGATAAGACCGCCATCAACATCTTTATTGGCAAACAATTCTTTTGCATTCGAAGGTTTACAACTTCCACCATAAAGGATCGAGCAGTTTTCGGCTACTTCATTTCCATATTTATTGGCAATTGTCTTACGAATGAATGCATGCATTTCTTGTGCTTGTTCTGCAGTAGCAGTTTTTCCGGTACCGATAGCCCATACCGGCTCGTAAGCCAATATAATTTTACCAAAGTCTTCTGCCGACAAGTTAAACAGAGATTCTTCAATTTGTGCTTTCACTACATCAAAATGTTTTCCGGCTTCTCTTTCTTCGAGGACTTCGCCAATGCAGAAAATAGGTTTCAGGCCGTTAGCTAAAGCCAGAATTGTTTTTTCTTTTAAGATTTCCGGAGTTTCATGATAATAAGCTCGACGTTCAGAGTGTCCGAGAATTACATATTTTGCTCCGGTAGAAGCTACCATCTGAGCCGAAACTTCTCCGGTATAAGCACCGGCTGCTTTGTCAGCACAATTTTCAGCTGCGACACCGATTTTATTGGTATCGATAGTATTTACAACGGATGCCAGATGAATAAACGGCGTACCGATAATCACATCGCAATTAGGGGTTTTTCCTGCCAATGCAGTTTCTATACCTTTAGCCAATTCAAGACCTTCTTGAAGGGTCTTGTTCATTTTCCAGTTACCTGCAACAATGTTTTTTCTCATAACAAATATTAATTGTGTGGTTATATAAAAAAAATTTATTGTTTTTCTTTACTTTCCGCCAGAACGGAATTTTGTTTCTCTCGCTTTTTTTTCCGTGCTTCCCTGACCTTTGCAATAACAGCGGCTACGGTTTTTTCGGTCAGTAACAATACCGACATGGGAAATACGTAAATTAATATCAATATGCCCAAATTTTTTGAGCCGTCATACTTCCAAACTCTCCCTATCGGAAGATTTTCGATTTTGTCATTCAATCGGGTTTCATCCGGTAAATGGGATGGCAACCGCTTCCAGACAATTGTACCTTTATGCAAAAGCATAACTCCCGGATTTCCTCGAATAATTGTTTTTATAGTGGTTTCATCCATCTTATAAAATGGATAATCGGCACCTGTGTTATCTTGCCAAACGGCGATTGCCGAGTCGGAGGATGCCGTTATGCAATAAAAATTATATCCATAGGCCAAAGCATAGTCATACAGATCGTTTATTTTATCGATTTCACTCTCATCGGCTTTTTCTAAAGAAGGAGTAAGCAGTAAAAAAGTATATTGAGAATCTTCGAGGATGTCCTGGGTTATATTCATATCATCTTCATCGGAACGAATGATAAAATCTTCTATCAAAGGTTTCTTTTCGTCTTTCGATGCTGACTCTTTCTTTATTCGATCTATAAATACCCACGTCGTATCGTCCATCGGAGAGTCCTCCAATGAGAATTCTTTTCTCACACCCTCTTTTTCATAAATAAAAAGGTAGTCTTCTCCGGCATTGACATTTTCTTTCGGCATGGCATCCAAAAGATTCATACCGACTTTATATGGACGAAAATCCAGTATGGGTTGGTAATAGATGCCAAACCAAGCCACTGCAAGGGTAAATAAGAGAGAGTATAATACCGTAAGCCACTGTACCGGCTTATTATATACGCCGACGACCAAACTGCTGTAACGGACAAGAATTAATACGGGAATCAAGAGAAAAAGGTTCTTGAAAAAAGTCTCCCAATTGGTTAATATAAGCGCATCGCCAAAACATCCGCAGTCGCTTACAGGATTGGCTATTGCCAAATAAAGGGTCAAGGGAGTCATAAAACACATGGTCAACAATACCAGCCATGAAGTCAATCGGCGGTAAGAGCCCAACAGGGTGTTAATTCCCAACAAAAACTCAAATGCAGCTAATATTACGCCAAAAAAGAGAGATAGAGGCGACAAGAAATCTATGCCTAAGGCAACAAAATACTCTTCGAATTTAATTGCCGATCCCGTGGGGTCTACGGCTTTTACAAAACCAGAAAAGATAAAAGTCGCACCGACAATCAACCGGGAAACTACAACCAGTAGTTTTAAAATCCGGTTCCTTACCGACGAACTTTTTATTTCCGGGTTATTCTCCATACTCCAATTTTATCAATCCAAAAAGAGAATAATTAATCATATCCATATAATTGGCATCGATGCCTTCCGATACCAGTGTTTTGCCGTTATTATCCTCGATTTCCTTAGTACGACATATTTTCATGAGAATAAGGTCTGTATAAGAACTTGTCCGCATACTGCGCCACGCTTCATCATAGTCATGATTTTTAGCATACATCAGATTTTTAGTCTCATCCATATATTTATCATACAACTCAAGTGCTTTTTCTGCCGAAATATCTTTTCCATCAGAATAGCCCAAATTTAATTGTATAAGTCCGATAATTCCGTAATTGACTATTCCAATCAGTTCTGAATAGATATCTTCATCGACTTTACTTTCTCCTTTGATTTCGAGATTGCGAATTCTGTTGGCTTTAATAAATATCTGATCTGTTATCGATTGTGGACGCATTATACGCCATGACGGACCATAATCTTTTAACTTTTTGGCATACAAATCACGACAAATGCTTATAACATGTTCAAATTGTGAAACCGTATCTGTCATAAAAAATATTTTTGCTCACAAAAGTACAAAAAACAATAATATTCGACTTTATAAAAATAGAGTTTTTCTAATATCCAATAAAATTTAACGTCTAATCTACACACAAAATTATTCTTCTTCCAAGATATCTTCGGCAGCTTCCTGACGCAACTCAGACATCTCACAATATTCATTCCAATCCGGGTCTTTCTCTGTATAGATTTCTATCGGTAATCGTTCGAACGATGCCAATGCCTTATTGAGCATTTCGCCAAAAGCCGAGACGTTACGTGTGTAGAATATCCATGTCCGTTGATTGTCTCCTGTGTATATTCCTGTCAATATCGCCAATTTATCCTTTTCCATTGCTTTCTGTAACGCTTCCTGCACGGGTTCCATTAATCGAGCTTCCGAATCGGACGGCATACCTCTATCATCGCCTTTATATCGCCAATAAATTTCGGCTCGTTCTTTAAATTTTCCCGAATGCATATATGTTTCCATATCCTCTCGCCCACAAACTATTACCATAGCTCCGTTTTCGTATTCCGAAACGGTTGTAAACCAATTATTAGACAGTTTCATTTTCTTTGTTTTAGGTTTTCAAGACACAAAGATAACATAATTAAAAGGGTATTTTTAATCTTACTGTAATATTTTAAGTTCACTTTAACTCATATATTATAAATAATATTAGACATTTGATTTACAACCACATATAAATAAAATTTATAAAAAACAGAGATTCTTTCTGTCCTCTCTTTCTACCTCAGAGCAAAAATAACTATCTTTGACGGCTATAAACAGAATTCACCCTTATCAAGAATGAATCTTTATTATCGAATCATACTTTTTGTTTTTTGTAATATATCATTCATATACATTCGGGCAAATAACGACTCAATCGCCGTACAAAAACAATTGAAAACAATAACTGTTTCTAAAATAAAGGCTAAAAACGAATCGGTTTCCTTATTCCCCGACAAGCTTGTACAACAAGGGAATTCTTTAAATGATATTTTATTGTTTTTCCCATCTTTAGAAAATGATATGGAGGGCAACATTCGATTACGGGGGTCTGAAAAAATAACTTTTCTTATCGACGGGAAACCGACATCGTTATTCGGTGATTATCGAAGTGAGATGATGATACAATTGCCGGGCTCAGCCATCGGACAGATAAAAATCGACTATGCTCCGGACGTAAGTCGACCAGCGGAAGGTTCGGCCGGGACAATCGATCTCTCATTAAAGAAAATGCGGCAAGGACAGGTATATTTAAGTGGTGCCAATAACGACCGATATATGGCCGGAACACATTTGGGATATTCTCTTTCGCCATACTGGCAGTTTAATGCCGGTATTGATTATAAGCGGGAATACCGCAAACGTTCTTTTCTGAACACTATCGCCTCACGCGAAAACGGGATTGTCACAAACGAACAAATTCAAGACAATTCGGCTGTTGCGCATCCTCAAACCGTCATAGGAACTTTAGGCAGTGAAATGAACAAGGACAAACATACTTTCAGCACAAATTTTTCATTTATCCAAATGTGGTTTGACCGTACAGGCAATATCCATAATACCGAAACGAAAAAAGAGTTGAGGGTTGTACGGGATAATGAACAAAAAAATCGGCAATATAGTGCAAACGCGTTCTATCGATACAAGCATAACGAACAGACATCCATATCAGTAGATATAAATTACCGGCAAGCAATATATGATGAAGACAACGACTATCGACGTAACGTCTTACGCCCACAAACGAATTTGATACAGGATAGGCTTTTCATAAATCAGAAAAATAACGAATATGAGCTGAATTTGACGGGAAGATTCGGAGATTTTAAAAGCGGATATAATGCATGGCTTACAACTTCGAACAATACAAACTTAAAAGAGATATTCAAAGACAATGCCTTCTCTAAAGCTCCCGATGAGACGTTTAACCTGGATTTAAACCGCTATATCCACGCTCTCTTTTTACAATATGAGAAGCAATGGCAAAAATGGTTTATATATGCAGGTGTAAGAGGTGAATATACTCATCAATCGGTTTATACGGCAGAGGGGAACGATCGAATAAAACAAGATTATTGGAATGTGTTCCCGGCATTTCAGTTATCCTACAATAACCAACAATACGGACATTCTTGGCAAATTTCATACCGACAACGGATCAACCGCCCCGTATTTTCGGAACTAAATCCTTTTCTTAATCAAAGTGACCCTCAAGAGATTATTCAGGGAAATCCTTATTTGAAACCGGAAATCAGCCATAATATATCATCGGGGTATAGCTATACGCATAAAAAATTTATTTTTACGCCTGCACTATTTTACAGAATCAGAGAACAGGCTATCGCCCAAATTATGAAAGAAGATATGGTTGTCACTTATGATAACTTATATCATAACCAATCGGCAGGAATCGAACTCAGCACATTTATTTTTCCGGTAAAATGGATGGACATACGCATAAACAGTACGATCTATTATGATGAAATACAAGCTGACAAAGAGGGGAATAAGCGACATGATTGGGCTTGGAACGCCAATGGAGTCATATCATTTAGACTTACCCCTACAACGGTTTTACAATGTAACGGACACTATATATCCGATATTCAGACAGTACAAGGGGAAATAAGATCTCGTTGCCGAATAGATACCGGAATAAAACAACAAATATTTTCCGGCAAAGGAGAGATCACTTTACAAGTAAATGACTGGTGTAAATCGACAAAAGAAATTACAATCATCGATACGCCAACATTGTATAAACGCACCGAAAAACGTGGGGATAACCGCGCGATATGGTTAGGAATCGTATGGAATTTCAATATAAACAAAACAATAAGCTAAACTTAACATTATGAAACTAAAAAAGATGTTGTTACCCTTGGCTTTTGTGACACTATGTGCACCGATAAAAGCAGATGAAGGGATGTGGTTGCTTCCGTTTTTGAAACAACAAAATCTGGAACAACTGAAAAAATTAGGGTTAAAACTTGATGTCGATGACATCTATAATCCGGAACAGACCTCTTTGAAAGATGCTATCGTTATTTTCGGAGGAGGATGTACCGGAGAAATCATCTCTCCGGAAGGATTAATTCTTACAAACCACCACTGCGGATATAGCGCGATACAGCAACATAGCTCTGTCGAACATGATTATCTGAGTGATGGCTTTTGGGCAATGGAAAAGAAAGACGAACTGCCTACACCCGGACTTGAAGTCCGATTTATCGACAAGATCGAAGAAGTCACAGACTTTATTCAAGATACGGTCAGCAAATCGGGAGATCCGTTAAAGGCTTTTGATCCGGCATTTCTCGACAAAATGGCAGAAAAGAAAGTCGGAGAAAAATTCTTGGAAGAAAATCCTTTCATCGAGATAAGCATCAAACCGTTTTTTGGCGGAAATCGGTTTTTTATGTTTACCATGAAAGTATATAAAGATATTCGTTTTGTAGGAGCGCCCCCCTCTTCTATCGGAAAATTCGGGGCTGACACCGACAATTGGATGTGGCCGCGCCATACCGGTGACTTTTCTCTATTCCGGGTCTATACCGATGCTCAAGGAAACCCGGCAGAATATTCTGAAGACAATATTCCCATGCATCCGAAAAAGTACTTCAGCATTTCGCTCAAAGGGATAAAAGAGAATGATTTTGCCATGATCATGGGATTTCCCGGATCGACCAACCGTTATTATACATCATGGGAGGTAAAACAACGCCGTGATGTGGATAATACAATACGCATCAACATGCGGGGAATCCGCCAAAAAGAGCTGTTGGACGAAATGCTTGCCGACCCGAAAACAAGGATTCAATATGCCAGTAAATATGCCCGGTCGAGCAATTACTGGAAAAATTCTATCGGAATGAACCGAGGCATCGACAAACTAAAAGTGATCGAAAATAAAGAATTGGACGAAGCCCGATTCAAGGTATGGGCAGATGACAACAACCATCCAGAATACATCCAGGCATTGAATGAAATGCGAGATGCCACTTTAGAAATGAATGATATAAAATATCAGTACTATATGCTATTGGAGGCATTGTATCAGGGAATAGAATTCTCGAAAGTTCCTACGTCAAATCAAAAATTGATCGAAGCACTTGAACAGAAAAACGATTCTACGATCGAATCGGAATTGTCCGATTTAAAAGATGCTTATCTTGAATTTGCAGACAAAGACTATAATCGGAAAGTCGATCGACGGGTAGCCAAAGTCATGTTGAAAGCTTACATGAAAGAGGTTGATCAGGATAATTATCCCGAGATTTTTACGCTTATCAAGAAAAAATTCAACGGAGATGTCGATCGCTTTGTCGATGAAGCATTTAAGACTTCGATTTTCGGTAGTGACGAAAACTTCAACAAGTTCTTGAAAAAACCGACTGTCAAAGCTCTAAAATCGGATTTAATGATACAATATGCCCAATCTGTTTCTCAAAAAATGGCAGATTTGCGTAAAGAGCTAAAACCGATAAGCGAAAAGTTCTATTTGGCAAAACAGACCTATATTAAAGGATTGCTTGAAATGAACGCCGGCAAACCGGCATATCCGGATGCCAACTTTACCATCCGTGCCACTTACGGCCAGATACTCCCTTATTCACCGGCAGATGCTATCGACTATCATTACTACACGACGTTGAAAGGGGTTATGGAAAAAGAAGACCCTGACAATTGGGAATTTGTTGTTCCGGAAAAGTTGAAAGAATTGTATAAGAATAAAGATTTTGGCCCTTATGCCATGCCCAACGGAGAGATGCCGGTAAACTTCCTTTCAAATAACGATATTACCGGAGGTAATTCGGGTAGCCCCGTATTCAATGCAAACGGAGAACTCATCGGAACGGCTTTTGACGGTAACTGGGAAGCCATGAGCGGCGATATTGTATTCGAAGAAGCTCTTCAACGGACAATCAGCGTTGATATTCGCTATATTTTGTTTATCATCGATAAGTTTGCAGGCGCCCAAAACCTGATCGACGAAATGAACATCATTAAGTAAGAGGAAGAAACATATCACAAAGAAGAATTATTTTATTTCAAATTCTTCTTTGTGATTTTCCATGTTTAACCTAATCATCATTTATTACCATGCCATATCACAAAATTTCCACAACCTTAAAAATTGCGACCATAATTTTCATATCTTCCCTTCTATTTTCATGCAACGAGAAAGATGATGATAATGAAATCTACGCCGGAGAAAAAACAGCTTTACCAACTCCAAGCAATTTCATGACCGATTCGGATAATAAACGCATCAGTTGGGATAAAGTCGAAAATGCTGAAAGTTATTCATGGGTTATCGGCATTTTCAATTATGGATCGGTTTCTCACAACTACATCGATTTGAACTCAATAGAGAATGACCAATGGATGACAATTACCGTACAAGCTATTGCTCCGGTAAATACTCAATGGGAAAATTCTGCATCGGCGAGCTACTCGTTTATCTTTACCGATAAAACATTGCTCGATACACCTACGAATTTCCAATACAAAATGTTGGACAATTCAACAGTGACTGTTACATGGAATGCTGTTGCAAATGCCGTTAAGTACGATGTTACGTTTGAAAGAATAAATAACGATATCTTACTCAAAGAAAACCGAACCGTCACAGAAACTTCTTTTACAGCGAAGCTCTCTTCTGTAAGCGGTTATTCTTATTATATATATGTGAGAGCAATCCCCGAAACGGGAAATGCGACGTATGTATCTTCTAAATTAGGAGCTGCACAGATTCCTATCGAACAATAAAAAGAATTGAATATCAAAAACGGGAAGTAAATTTACTTCCCGTTTTTGATATTTATCTCTTATTTTCAGCCACATCTTGAGATGAGCAGGATCTCTTTTTAAATTTCTCCTGAATGGTTTGCATCAGATGATAAAAATTAGGAATAAACAATGTCCCTAATAAGGTATTTACCGCCATACCGAAAACGACTGCCGTACCTAATGATATTCGGCTCGACGCTCCTGCTCCGGTTGCAAATATAAGCGGCATTACCCCCAATATAAAGGCAAACGATGTCATTAAAATCGGGCGCAAACGTACCCGGCCGGCTTCTATCGACGCCTCTGTAATCGATTCACCCTTTTTCCGGTAATCGATCGCAAACTCAACAATCAGGATAGCATTTTTTGCAGACAAAGCTATTAAAAGGATAATACCAATCTGGCTGTAAATACTGATAGGCAAACCGAACAATATGCAACCAAGGACCGCACCCAATAAGGCAAATGGCAATCCGAGAATAACCGCAATAGGACTTGTCCAACTCTCATACTGAGCAGCCAATACTAAAATAACAACGATAATAGCCAAGATAAAAATTAAAGAGACAGAAGAGCTCGACTGTGTTTCCTGAAAAGCTTCACCCGTCCAATCATAACCAAATGAATCGCCCAATACCCGCTCTGTCAAATTCTCCATTCCCTGAATTCCTTGCTGCGAACTGAATCCCGGCGTCGTAATGGCTGTAATAGAAGCCGAAGAGTACATATTATACCTATTCACCAAATTGAGCCCTAATTGTTCTTCCAATGTCGTAAATGCTGAAAACGGTACCATATCTCCATTCTGATTGCGGACACTTAATTTCAGTACATCTCCTATTACCGTACGGCTATCGGCATCTGCGCCCAATTTAACCTGATAAACACGCCCGAATTGGACAAAATCATTTACATAGGCCGAACCCATATAGTATGAAAGCGTCGAAAAAACATCACTCAACGTCAATCCCTGCATCTTGACCTTATCTCGATCTATATTTAAAAAATATTGAGGGGTATTGCCTTGAAACATCGAATTAACAGTCAGTATGGCAGGTTCGGTTCTAACTTGTTCCAATAAAGCAGAAAGAGCATTCTGGAGTGCCGTAGTTCCCAAATTATTTCTATCTTCCAATTCAAATTGCAAACCTCCACTCACCCCCATACCCGATATTGCAGGCGGATTAACTGCAAAAATAACAGCTTCCTGAATAGATGAAGCTTCGGCATTCAATCTATTTACGACAGCAAATACACTTTCATCTTTGGTTTTCCGGTCATTCCAATTTTTAAGCATGACAAAAAAAGTTGCACTGTTCGAAGCACTTGCTCCTTGCATCATAGAAAATCCATTGATACACAAATAGGTGCGCACTTCAGGGAAAGAATTTAGAATTTCCATAACCTTATGGGAAACCGCTTCGGTCCGTTGCAAACTTGCGGCATTCGGCAACTGTACCGACACGACAAAATAACCTTGGTCTTCTTGAGGAATAAAAGAGGTAGGCCAACGCAAAAACAACCAAATCGCCCCAATAGACAACAAAACAAAAACAGTCATTGTAAATAACGGCTTACGAAGGAAATAGGTTATCGTTTTTACATAAGCCCCGAGAGTTTTATCGTATATCTTATTAAACCCTTTATATAAGAAAAATTTAGGAACTTTAGCCGGCTTCAGAAACAGGGCACATAATGCCGGAGTCAATGACAAAGAATTAATTCCGCTAAAAACCGTAGCGGTTGCAATAGTCAATGCAAACTGTTTGTAAAGTTCGCCTGTAATTCCACTAATAAAAGCAGTAGGAATAAACACGGCCAATAATACAAGTACCACACCTATCACAGGGCCAGTAATCTCTTCCATAGCTAATGTCACCGCCTCTTTATTGGTATATTTACCCGTATCAAGAAGACGCGATGAATTTTCGACCACGACAATGGCATCATCTACCACTATGGCAATTGCCAATACCAAACCGAAAAGGGTCAATGTATTTATCGAAAATCCGAACAGATGCATCACGGCAAACGTACAGATAAGAGAAACAGGTATTGTCAAAGAAGGAATAATCACAGCTCTGAAACTCTGTAAAAAAAGCAGGATGACGAGCACTACCAATAATGTAGTTTCGGCAAAAGTAACCAAAACCTCATCGATCGAGGCCGTTACAAATTCGGTTGTATCTAACACGACTTCGTAATGGACACCTTCCGGCAAGTATTTTTCGAGATCTTTCATCTTTTCTCTGACATTTTTGGCCACATCGAGAGAATTAGATCCCGGTAATTGATAAATAGCGATTGCTGCCGCTTGTTTCCCGTTTTGTGTCGAAGTAACGTTATAGGAAGCACTTCCTCTATCGATACGGGCAATATCCCGCAATCGCAGATACCGTCCATCGGGTAAAACTTTAATGACAATATTGCCAAATTCTTCGGGAGTTGTCAATCGTCCTCTTGCCGTCAATGTAAACTGAAAAGCCTCTTTTTTATCCAAAGGCGGTTCACCGACTGTTCCGGCAGAGACTTCCATATTCTGAGATTGTATGGCACTATATACGTCGGACGGCGTTAATTTCCGGATACGCATAATCTCCGGATCGAGCCACACACGCATGCTATAATCGCCCGTACCGAATACGGTCACTGCACCAACCCCCGGCAATCGAGAAAGCTGGTCGGTCAGATTAAGACTTGCATAATTCGACAGATATAATCCATTATACATCGGATCATCTGACTGAAGCGATAAAAACATCACGATATTTGTAGATTGCTTTTTGGTAACAATTCCTTGTTGTATTACTGCTTCCGGAAGATTTCCCTGCGCAATATTGACTCTATTCTGTACCAAGACAGCCGCCATATCGACATCTGTACCTACCTCAAAAGTAACCGTCAACGTATATTGTCCCGAACTGGAAGAAGAAGAACTCATATAAATCATGCCATCCACCCCGTTGACTTGTTCCTCGATCGGTGTACCAACTGTGCGAGCCACCGTTTCAGCACTTGCTCCGGGATATACAGCAGAAACCTGCACAGTCGGAGGAGTTATATCCGGGAATTGGGCAACCGGTAGCGATTCGAGAGCTACAATTCCCGCTAATACCATAAGCAAAGCTAATACAGTGGCAAAAATCGGACGGTTTATAAAAAATTTAGATATCATGCTTTTTGTTTTTTATTCGATCTATATATGCAATTAATCTTTCTCTAACAAAGGCTTTATTTCCATACCTTCCCGTACTTTCAACAAGGCTTTCGTCACATAGCGATCGTTTGGATTCAATCCGGATTTTACCAATCGAAGAGTATCCGAAAATAATTCGCCCGTCACGATATGGCGATAAGCTATACGGTTTGAATCATTTACGACATAAAGGAATTTACCCAACTGATCGGTACCAATAGAAGCATCTTTTACCAAAATAGCACTATCTTGTTTAGCATAGGGCAAACGTATATTTACATACAGGCCATCTTTCAACTCATTATCCGGATTTTCAATCTCGGCCCGAATATTTAATGTTCCGGTAGATAGATCAATATTCGGAGATAGATAATTCAATTTTCCTATATAGGGTCGGGATAACGGCGATTGGAAAATAATCTCTACTTCATCGGGTAAACGTTCCTGGTCATTTTTTTTAGAAGAAAATGCCAACATCTGCAAATACTGATTATCTTCGATATTAAAATAGGCATTCATTTTATCATCTTGATAAATCGTTGCCAATTTCGTTGCCTGTCCTTCCCCTCCGATATAGCTACCAACACTATACATTCCCTTCGATATATGACCTGAAAAAGGAGCACGTATATAGCAATATCCCAAGTTGGTTTTTGCCGTTTCCAGTTGAGCTTCAGCATCTTTTACACTTGATCTGGCACTAATCAACTGAGTAGCCGACTTAATCAAATCGATTTCGCTGATAGCATCGCTCCGAGAAGCTTCTTTCATACGCACATAATTATTTTCAGCGTAATCGAGACTTGCCTGAGCATTCTTCAATCCGGCTTCGGCTCTTTTCACAGCATCTTCATATAAGGTGGGTTCTATCACAAACAATAATTGACCTTTTTTGACCATTGCTCCAGCAGTAAACGAAGAACTTTGCAAATAACCATTGACACGCGACACCAGATCGACAGTATTTGCCGACGATAAATAACCGGGATATGTTTTGTGCAATATCACCGATTTCACAATCGGATATGCAACCGATATTTCCGGGGCAGACATTTTCTGGTCAGATTTCTTCGACGTACAAGAAAAAAATACAAATCCGATTATTACCAAAATGGGGAGTCTCTTTTTTAAAACATTTTTTATCATGGGATTCTATTATTATTCGTTTTTTATCTAATCCATTAATCCATTTGCCAACCGCCACCGACAGCCCGATACAATTCTATCAAAGACGAGAGAGCTCCGCCTTGTGCCGAAACCAAAGAATTTTGATAACTCAACAAAGAGCGTTGGGCATCTAAAACATTCTGGAATGTCGCTAATCCTCGCTTATATAAATCTAAAGAAAGTTTAAGGGTAATCTCACCCTGTATTACCAATTCCCGCAAGGCAACGACCTGCTTAATGGCGTTACTATATGAGGCCATGGCATTATCTACTTCCTGAACAGCTGTCAGAACGGTTTGATTATATTGTCTGATGTTTTCATCTAAAACAGCTTTTGCTTCTTGGGTTGCCTGTGTCAGTTGCCGCCCTTGAAAAAGAGTCCACGACATAGTCGGTGCAATTTGATAGGTCAGACTATTATGATCAAAAAATTTATCCATATCCCTTGCAGCAAAACCGATACTTCCTTTCAAATAAAATTTGGGGAAATAATCCGATTTGGCAGCGCCGACCGAAGCCGCTGCCGCAGCGACAGCACGCTCGGCACTACGTATATCGGGACGTTGCCGCAACAAATTGGCAGGAATTCCGATATTAACGATTTTCATATAATCCGGGATAGGCCGAGGATCTTTCAATGTGGCATATAAATCGGAAGGATATAATCCGGACAAAACCGCCAATGCATTTATCTGTTGTCGAATCGCCGCTTCGATCGAAGGGATAGAAGCCTTTGTACTATAAAAAACCGATTTTGCCTGAGACACATCCAACTGGGAAGCAAGTCCTGTATTATAACGGACTTCTGTAATATGTAAAATAGCTTGTTGAGAAGCCATATTTTTTTGTGCCACCAGCAGTTCTTGCTGTAAAGTTCTCAGATCGGCATAAGCCGTTGCAACTTGAGCGGTTAAAGATACCCGAACAGCATTATATTCTTCTTGTGTAGCCCGAAACTGTTCTTTCGACGATTTTACACGGTTGCGGATAGAGCCGAACAAATCAAACTCCCAATTGGTAGAGAGTTCTCCGGTAGCATATTGTTGGCCGACAGCCGGAGAATTATTGAATTCCCTACCCGTTTGTCTGCTGCTTTGAGATTTTATCCAACCGGCAGAAAGATTTAAATTCGGATAATAATATCCCTGTTGTATGCTTAATGCAGCACGAGCTGCCCGAATACGGTCTGCAGCAACGAGCAAATCTTGATTGTTTTGTAACGCCAACCCGATAATCGAATCCAGTTGCTGGTCTTGCAACTCGGTCCACCACTTTTCCTCCACCGGCTGTTGTTGCAAAAATAGCGTATCGGCCGCCCAATCCTGCGGTAAAGGACGTGCCAAGTATTTTTGATTTATATCTCGTTTATCCTGAGCATATAGCCATACATTCGATAGAGCTATACATATCAACGATAAGAGTATGATTTTCTTTACCATTTTCCTTACTTCGTTTTTTAGAGATATAACAAACTATTTTATTATTTGTTTGCTGAAAAGGGAGGCAGAAACATGAGCTATTGTATAAAAAATGATTACCTTTGATGCCTGCAACAATATAACTTATTGCTCGAAAAAAGAATGAATATTTCAGATCAGATAAATGCTCAACGGGCATATTTCAGTAGCCAGATAACCAAACCGATATCTTTTAGGAAAGCATCATTATTACGCCTAAAGGAAACTATAAAAAAATATGAAGCGGATATAGAAAAAGCCCTTTGGGACGATTTAAGGAAATCTACATTCGAAAGTTACATTACTGAAACCGGATTTGTCTTAACTGAGATTAACCAGACAATAAAAAAGCTAAAGCATTGGGCTTCTCCGCAAAAAGTAAAAACGCCCTTGTTCCTTTTGGGGTCTAAAAGCCAAATACAATATGAGCCTTATGGCATTGTATTAATATTGTCTCCTTGGAATTATCCTTTTCAGCTCTTGTTTGCGCCACTAATAGGAGCCATAGCTGCCGGTAATTGTATCATATTGAAACCGTCTCCGGCGTCACCGCATACAACCGCCATCAGCAAAAAAATTATCGCAGAGGCGTTTGATCCTCAACATGTAACATTAATAGAAGCCGATAGTTTTGAAACCGATCTTTTGCTACAATACCGATATGATTATATCTTTTATACCGGAGGTGTAAAATACGGAAAACGAATTATGGAGGCGGCATCTAAGCACTTAACTCCTGTCACACTCGAATTGGGAGGGAAAAGCCCTTGTATTGTCGATAAAAACTGCGACCTCAATATTGCCGCCAGACGCATTGTCTGGGGAAAATTCTTAAATTGTGGACAAACGTGTGTCGCTCCCGACTATATTTTTGTCCATCAGGATATAAAAGAGGACTTAATTCATAAGTTAAAAGAAGAAATAGTCCGCCAATATGGGAATGATCCGCAAAAAAGTCCAGACTATCCGCGCATCATACATTCGGGTCGTTTTTACAATTTAATGTTGCTACTGAAACAAGGGAAAATAGAAATCGGTGGGAAATACGATGAAAACGACTTGTATATTGCTCCCACTGTCATCTCGGGAATTACCCCAGAAAACCGAATCATGAATGAAGAAATCTTCGGTCCTATTTTACCGGTCATGACTTTTCTAAATTTAGACGAGGCTATTCATTATATCAATAGCCAGGAAAAACCTTTAGCGCTATATTATTTTGGAAAAGATAAAAAGAGTATTCAGAAAATCCTAAAAGAGACCTCTTCCGGTGGAGTTTGCATAAACGATACTATAACTCATCTTGCCAATCCAAATCTGCCATTCGGCGGTGTAGGAAATAGCGGCATGGGAAGTTATCATGGCCTCGACAGTTTTTATACATTCAGCCATAAGAGAGCGGTTCTTGCTACAAGTACCCGAATCAATCCGGGGATAAAATTTGCACCATACCAAGGAAAGTTATCTCTATTGAAACGTTTTATGAAATAGTTTTTAATTTGTTTTTGCAATGAATAATTTCGATTTTCACAACCCGACCCGACTTATTTTCGGGAAAGGATCTATCGCCAAATTAAGGACAGAAATCCCCGCCGACAAACGCATCATGATATGCTTTGGCGGAGGTAGTGCCAAAAAAAACGGAGTTTATGAACAAGTAAAAAATGCATTATCATCCCATTTTCATATCGAGTTCTGGGGAATAGAACCCAACCCCGACTATGATACGGTCATGAAAGCTGTCGCGTTAGCCCGTGACAATCAGATAAATTATCTTGTCGCTGTCGGTGGCGGATCGGTAATTGACGGCACAAAATTTATTGCTCACGCAATTCCCTATACAGGAGAAGATGCTTGGGAATTGGCGATACATACTGAGAAAATCGTAAAGACAACACCTTTGGCAACGGTCCTTACCCTACCGGCAACCGGTTCTGAAATGAATTGCAGAGGGGTACTTTCTCGTCGGCGTACACAGGAAAAAGTTTCATTTATCACTCCCAAATCTTTTCCTCAATTCTCAATTCTTGATCCGGAAGTTACATTTACCTTACCCCAAAAACAACTTTCGAACGGGATTGTCGATGCTTATATGCACATCATGGAGCAATATATGACGACTCCGGGAAATGGAATTTTAATGGATCGCTGGGCTGAAGGAGTACTGCTGTCTCTTATTGAAATCGGGCCTAAAGTTCTTGAGAACCACAAAGATTATGACACGATGGCTAATTTTATGCTGTGTGCGTCCATGGCTCTGAATGATTTTGTCGGTATGGGTGTACCTCAAGATTGGGCCACACACCGTATAGGTTATGAACTTACCATACTTTACGGACTCGACCATGCCGAGACGCTTGCCGTTATATATCCGTCATTGCTTCGTGTATTGAAAAAACAAAAAATGGAGAAACTGGCTCAATATGCCGAAAGGGTATGGAATATAACCTCAGGAAGTATAGAAGAAAAAGCTGACAAAGCCATCGAAAAAACCGAAAACTTCTTCCGCCAAATGGGATTGCGTACCCGGATGAGCGAATACGGAATTCCGGCAGAGTCGGTCGAAATCATCTATAACCGTCTCAAAGCCAGCAACGTCACATACGGAGAAAATAAAAATGTGACGGCCGAAGTGGCAAAAGAGATCTTTGCCGGGAGTCTATAAACCGACAATCAAATCTGCGGTAAATTATAAGGGAAGATCGGATATTCTCTTTTTCGAAAATATTCTACGATCTTCCCTCTTCTATTTTATTTCATAAAATGGTCACGCAAAAATCATCCGTTTCGCGAATACAATGTAATATATGACCCTAAAGCTGTCAGAGCAATTCCACAGACAACACTTATAGCGGCATACATAAAGAAACTAAACCCTTCTCCGCTTCTAAGCAATTGTAAAGATTCACTGGCGAAAGTCGAAAATGTAGTAAATCCTCCACAAAAGCCGACCATCAGGAACATCCGGATTTCTGCCGACAGCGTTTCGCTCCGGGCAAACCAACCTATCAATAGCCCGATAAGGAAACATCCGACCAAATTTACCGACAATGTAGCCCATGGGAAGGTATTACCGACCTGATTGAAAATATACTTGGATAACAGATAACGGGCGATGCTGCCGATAAAGCCGCCTGCTCCTACACAAAGAGCCAATTTTATATTCATAAATCCCGATCAATTGTTAAAAGTCAACGCCATACCCCGACAAGATGTATCTACTATTCCCTTGTCATAGGCAAGGACTCCATTTACGTAGGTTTGTTCAACGGTTGCGGGAAATGTATATCCCATAAAAGGCGACCAGCCACATTTTGAAAGGATATTCTCTGCGGTTACCGTATATGTACGGTTCGGATCGACCAGCACCATATCGGCAAAATATCCGGGACGGATATATCCCCGTTTCTCTATATGAAACAGATCGGCCGGTGCATGGCACATTCGTCTGACTACCTGATCGAGCGTAAAATCTCCTTTCTTTACCTTATCCAGCATCACCAATAGAGAGTGTTGCACCAACGGGCCTCCGGAGGCTGCTTTCAGACAAGAACCCTGCTTCTCGCTCCACAGATGGGGGGCATGGTCGGTAGCCACCACATCGATACGTCCGGTTCTTACCGCTTCGGTCAAAGCCAAACGGTCGGCGCAAGTCTTGATTGCCGGGTTCCATTTAATTTTATTGCCATATGCGGCATAGTCATTGTCATCAAAAAAAAGATGATGCACACACACTTCTCCCGTTATTCTTTTCTCTGACAAAGGAGAATCATTCAACAAAGAGAGTTCTCTTGCCGTAGAGAGATGCAACAGATGCAACCGGGCATTATGCCGCATTGCCAGATCGACGGCTTGCGAAGATGAGGCATAACAAGCCTCTGCGCTTCGTATCAAAGGATGAAAATATACGGGCAGGTCTTCTCCGAAGCGTGTTGTGTAATACTCCTTATTTGCCCGGATAATCTCTTCTTTTTCACAATGCACGGCAATCAACGCCGGAATCTCTGCAAAAATTTTTTCCAGAGCCTCGGGTCGGTCGACCAACATATTTCCTGTGGAAGAACCCATAAATAATTTTACACCGCAAACGTGACGATGGTCGATTTTATGAAGTTCCGCTATGTTGTCATTCGTAGCCCCGATATAAAAAGAATAATTGGCGACAGAGGTTTCTGCTGCCCGGTCAAACTTCGAATCGAGAGCTTCTTTTGTAGTTGTCTGAGGTTTTGTATTAGGCATATCCATGTAAGATGTCACACCGCCGGCAACGGCGGCAATCGACTCGGAATGAATATCAGCCTTATATGTCAAGCCGGGTTCTCTGAAATGCACTTGATCATCGATCACCCCGGGAAACAGCCATTTCCCGGAAGCATCGACAACTTTATCGGCCGAGGCTTCTGTTTCGGCTACACATTCTCCCTGATATACAGCCGCGATCTTGTCCCCTTCGATAAGTACCGAAGCAATCCCGGCATACCCCTCATTTATTAATGTGGCATTTTTTATCAATGTCCGTTTCATGAGGCAACGTTTTTCTTTTTACAAGGGTATTTCTTAAACCAACTGTCGTATTTCAACTTAATCACCCCAAATACGGCTTCTCCGAAAATACTGCTATTCATTTTACTGGTACCCAATACCCGGTTGATAAAAATAATAGGGACTTCGACCAAATTGAAACCGCATTTGTAAGCCGTAAACTTCATTTCGATCTGGAAAGCATACCCTTTGAAGCGGATATTATCCAAATCGATCGTTTTTAAAACCTCACGACGATAGCATATAAATCCGGCGGTCGTATCAGCAATGTTCATTCCGGTAACAAATCGCACATACTTCGATGCAAAGTAAGACATGATTACCCGTCCCATAGGCCAGTTTACAACATTTACGCCCGTTATGTAACGAGACCCGATAGCTACATCGGCACCGCCATTGGCACAAGCGTCCCACAATCGCAACAAATCGTCAGGATTATGGGAAAAATCGGCATCCATTTCAAAAATATACTCATAATCGTGAGCGAGTGCCCATTTAAAACCGGTTATGTAAGCGGTGCCAAGCCCCTGTTTTCCGGAACGCTCGATTATAAACAGACGTCCCGAAAATTCTTTCATCAGATGCTTTACGATATCGGCTGTTCCGTCTGGCGAACCATCATCAATCACCAAAATATCAAATGCATGATCTAAAGAAAAAACTTTGCAAATGATATTTTTTATATTCTCTTTCTCATTATAAGTCGGGATAATTACGACCCCGTCCGATTTTACATTCGCATTCATGAGGCTATCGACAAATCGTTTATTTATCAAAAAATCAATGCAACAAAGATACTATAAATTGAAAAACTATCTAAAATGAATCGTAAATAATGATTAACATACGGCAATTTATACCTCACAGTTTGATTAAAAAATGTATTTTTGCCAAACTTTACTGATGATTCCTATAAAATGAAAATCGATTCGCTATATACGCTCTTCAATACGCCTGCCCGACAAAAGGCCTTACAAAAACTTATTGCAGACAGCCAGACAAAGACTATTCACATAACAGGATTGCAAGGTTCGGCTCCGGCATTGATACTTGCCTCTTTGTCATCTTGCCACAAACCGGTTATTTTGGTTGCAAATGATATGGAAGAGGCCGGATATCTTTACCACGACCTTGTTCAGATTTCCGGAGAAGAGAACATCAATTTTTTCCCTTCCGGATATAAACGGGCCATCAAATACGGACAAATCGATGCGGCAAACGAGATATTACGAACCGAAACGTTAAACCGCCTGAAACAAAACGACAAATCCTTGATTGTCGTCACTTATCCTGAAGCTTTGGCCGAAAAAGTCGTCAAGGGAACTACCTTGTCCGAAAAGACAATTCATCTGGCCAAAAACGGCAAAGCCGATATTACGCAAATCGCAGATCTTCTTTTCAGCTACGGTTTCGAACGGGTCGATTATGTTTATGAACCCGGGCAATATGCCGTGAGAGGAAGTATTCTCGATGTTTATTCTTTCTCTTTCGACCAACCTTACCGTATAGACTTTTTCGGAGACGATATTGAAAGTATCCGCTCTTTCGATATAGAATCGCAACTGTCCAATAATCAGTTTGATGAGATATTCATCATTCCGAATATGACGAACAATAAAAACAACGGTATTTCTCTTCTCGAATTCATCGATCCGGATACGATTTTCGGATTCAAAGATTTGGCTTGGTGCATAGAGCGAATCGAAGGTATTACCGGAGAAACGTTGTCAGACCAGCTGCTGATCTCAGAAGAGGGCGATCTCAATGCCAGAGAAAAAATCATAGACCCGGATATATTCCGTAAAAAAATATTTGAATTTAAACGCATCGATTACGGAAGCAAAAGTCTATCTCCCAATGCCGCCATTTTAAAAATAGAGTGTTCGCCTCAACCGATTTACCACAAAAATTTTGAATTGGTATCTGAGTCGTTTACCTCTTTCCTGAAAGAGGGTTATACACTCTATATCTTAAGTGACAGCGAAAAACAGATACAGCGCATTCAAAGCATTTTTGAAGATAAAGGCGAGAACATCACATTCACGCCGATACAGAAAACGCTGCACGAAGGGTTTATAGACCGGGAACTGAAAGCCTGCTTTTTTACAGACCATCAACTGTTCGACCGATTCCACAAATATAACTTGAAAAGCGATAAAGCACGCTCGGGAAAGTTAGCGCTTTCGCTCAAAGAGTTGCAACAGATCGAGATCGGAGATTATATCGTACATATCGATCATGGCGTAGGGAAATTCGGAGGTCTGATTCGAACGGAAATCAACGGAAAAATGCAGGAGGTCATCAAACTCATCTATCAAAATGACGATATTCTTTTTGTCAGCATACATGCCCTTCACAAATTGGCCAAATACCGGGCCAAAGAGGGAGAAGCTCCCCGCATCAACAAATTAGGGACAGGTGCATGGGAACGGATGAAGGAAAAGACCAAGAGCAAAATGAAAGATATTGCTCGTGACCTGATCAAACTGTATGCGAAAAGAAAAGAAGAAAAAGGCTTTGCTTTTTCCCACGACACGTTCATGCAACAAGAGCTTGAAGCCTCTTTTATTTATGAAGACACGCCCGATCAACTGAAATCGACAGCTGAGGTAAAAGCTGACATGGAAAAGGAACGGCCGATGGACCGCCTGATTTGCGGAGATGTGGGATTCGGGAAAACAGAAATAGCCATTCGCGCCGCTTTTAAGGCAGCTTGCGACAATAAACAGGTAGCGGTACTCGTACCGACAACCGTATTGGCATTTCAACATTACAAAACATTTAATGAACGGCTCAAGGACTTCCCGGTCAAAGTAGATTATCTGAGCCGGGCGAGAAGTTCGGCCGAAATCCGGGCCATTCTGAAAAATCTGGCAGACGGGAAAATCGATATTCTGATCGGTACACACCGGATCATCGGCAAAGATGTAAAATTTAAGGACCTGGGATTGCTCATTATCGATGAAGAGCAAAAATTCGGAGTTGCTGTCAAAGAAAAATTGAAGCAGATGAAAACGAATGTAGACACCCTGACCATGTCTGCAACCCCGATTCCACGGACGTTACAATTCTCTTTAATGGGTGCACGAGATCTGTCTGCAATAACGACTCCCCCACCCAACCGATACCCGATACAAACCGAAGTGCACGGGTTCAACGAAGAGATCATCAAGGAAGCTATCAATTTCGAGATGAGTCGAAACGGGCAGGTATTTATCATCAATAACCGGGTAAACCAATTGTATGAACTGGAAGATCTTGTACACCGCCTTGTTCCCGATGCCAGAACGGTAGTCGGTCACG
This sequence comes from uncultured Bacteroidales bacterium, assembly GCA_949297285.1. Lineage (GTDB taxonomy): Bacteria > Bacteroidota > Bacteroidia > Bacteroidales > Coprobacteraceae > Coprobacter. Next base: position 23,691 of record CASFRL010000046.1, on the reverse strand, counting down.
GACAAATGGAACCGGAAAAACTTGAACAGGCAATCATCGATTTTACCAATTACGATTATGACGTGCTAATTGCTACCACGATTATAGAATCGGGAATCGATATGCCCAATACCAACACGATTATCATCAATAATGCCCAAAATTTCGGGTTGAGCGAGTTGCACCAGCTGCGGGGACGTGTAGGCAGAAGCAACAAAAAGGCATTTTGTTACCTGCTCACTCCTCCCTTCAAAGAGTTGAGTGTAGATGCCCGTCGCCGATTACAGGCCATAGAAAGTTTTTCGGAACTTGGCAGTGGCATTCATATCGCCATGCAAGATCTGGACATTCGGGGAGCCGGAAATCTTTTGGGTGCCGAACAAAGCGGATTTATCGCCGATTTGGGATATGAGACCTATCAAAAAATATTGAAAGAAGCCGTAGAGGAATTGAAGAATGAAGAATTTACGGATGTTTATAATGATGAGACCACCCTACCCGGCGAACGAGAAACCTTTGTCAACGATTGCACCATAGAGTCGGATATGGAACTGTTATTTCCCAGTAATTATATTCCGAACGATTCGGAAAGAATATCTCTTTACCAAGAATTGGACAACATGGAACGCGCCTCTGAAATTCAGGCTTTTACCGCAAAACTGGAAGACCGATTCGGACGTATTCCTCACGAAGGAAAAGAACTCATAAGAATCGTAACCCTCAGACAACTGGCCAAACAACTGGGAATGGAAAAGGTGGTGTTGAAACAAGAAAAGATGAACTTGTTTTTCGTTTCGGACAATAATGTCCGTTATTTCCAATCTCCTGCATTCGGAAAAGTCTTGAGCTTCTTGCAGAAAAATCCCCGGCAGTGTCAGTTGAGAGAGATCAAGGGAAAAAGATCGATTTCTATCGCTCACATAAAGACCGTAGAAGAGGCTGTACTTACGTTACAAAACATACTGGAACAGGAAGAAATATAAAGAAAGAGTCTATATCCCATGAAAAGATACAAAAATAGTGACATTTTTGCAGGATCTTTATTGTCAGGAGTAATAGGCTTGCAGATTGCTCGTGTCGGGATGTTGCCGTCGATCATTATACATTCTCCTCTTTTACGATCATAAATACGCAATTTTACCACTTACCGATGTTATTGCACTTTTCCCGTTAATTCCGGTTGCTCTTGAATTACGGCTCTACAAAAAGAGACATATTCCGGGATTATTGTCTTTTGCGGTTTTCATCAATCTGCTCACCAACTAAAAGCGCCGAGAATTGAAAGAATATGGGAAGTCAAAACCGGAATGCTGATTTCAACATCCGCATTAGCCCTTTTTATTATTTACATGGGAAAAGCCTTTTTTTATTCCTCTACAAAACGGAGACTTTCTACTTTGGCAAGGCGAGCCCGAAGATGATCGATCGACGAACGACGCATACGAAGAGTCATATCGCAATCTAAATTGAAATATTGGGAAATGATCGTAACATTGTCTTCCTTTACAATGCGCATGACATCATTCAAAAAGGGGTACTCAAATGCAATGCGCACATCGTCTTCGACAAGACATTCGATTATCTCATTGTTCCGTATAGCTTCTGCCGCTGCTTCACGGTATGCAACGATCAATCCGCTTGTTCCTAACTTTATTCCGCCAAAATAACGAATTACAACAATCAGTATGTTCGTCAATCCGAATGAATTGATCTGTCCGAGTATAGGCTTTCCGGCTGTTCCCGAAGGTTCGCCGTTATCATTCGAACGGAAATCGACACGTCGATGTCCCAACATATAGGCCCAGCAAACGTGTCGGGCATCATAATATTCTTTTTGATATTTTTCAAGATTCTCTTTGACCTCATCCAACGAAGAAACCGGAATCGCAAAAGAGATGAACTTACTCATTTTCTCTTTATACAACCCCTCCGAAGTGCGTGCTATCGTTTTGTATGTATCATCCATAACGCAAAGATACGCTTTTCGACAGCAATACAAAAGTTACAGGCCACCGAGTTTCAGAGAAAAAAGACACAATTTCCTACAATGCAATATAAAAATTGCGCAGTTACCTGTCGAGGCAACTGCGCAGATTCGGTCGATCGGTCTGACTTACATCAGTCACGGTCATTATCCATATCAATCACGTTGAAATTCAAATCGAATTTAATTTCCCAGAAGTTAGACAGTTTTATTTCATAATCGTAACGGTCTCTTTCTATACTTAATACTTTTGCTTCAGGATAATTTGTTTTTACATATTTTTTTATAGCTTCCGGAATAACTTTATCGGGAACAGCCGTCGCTTTACAATTCACCTCAGTCCATGCGCCGTTTTTATCGAATTCGAGTTTGTCTCCGTTGTTAAACATCAGATCATAAGATTTGTCAAACAACTCGGTATCCATTTTTACAAAAGCGACTTTAGCCTTCGGGAAATGTTGCTTTACAAATTTTTGTGCAGCCTGAGGCAACTGGTTAAAACTAATCGGCTTGTCATTATCGGCCAACGCTACTTGAATAGAAAATACACACACGAATAAAAAAATCAACTTTTTCATAATCTAAAATTTTAAGAGGTTATTATTATTTTTTTTCTTTTCTGATACAAAGAACGGGGAGAATTCTGAAAAGATTCTGGAATTTTCTTTCTGTTCCGAAAAAAAATAAAAAAATGTCGATTTTTTTCCTTTCGTGTACTTTCGAGCACGTATTATTCTATTTTCAGATTAAACCCTTGAGCCTTTAAATAACCCTCCATATCATACTTCAAAGCCTCTCGGTAATAATCGAGCATGTGGGCACACCAATCATTATCGGTTTTTGTTCCCGTCCTACAACTGTTATATTCATGGATTGCACGATCATATTCTTCCAATTCCTTTGTCATATCGTCGGTACGATAATGCTCTTTATGGATCAATAACGACAACGGCTGTTTCGGTTTCAAATCAGGAGTTTCCCGAGGATACCCGATCGAGAGCCCACAAGCGACGAATACGCCTTCTGGAAGTTGCAAGATTTCCGCTACACGTGCCGGATTCGCAGTCCGGGTATATCCTATACAGCAACTTCCCAGCCCCAGAGACTGTGCCGCGGTTACAGCATTTTGCATCGCCAAAGCCGCATCAATCAATCCGATCATCACGCCATCCATTTTATCCTGAATGCGAGGGACATCAAGTTTTTTGGCCTTTGCCAATACCGACACCTTATTAAAATCGACACAAAAAACCAAAAAGACAGCCGATGTCTTGATCTGTTTCTGACCTATGATCTCATACAACAACTCTTTTTTCGATTGATCTTCTATGGCAATAACCGAATATTGTTGTCCATTATAACTTGTTGGGGTATTTGCAATTGCCCGATAAATGAGATCGAGCTTTTCCGGTTCTATCTTATCCCTTTCGTAACGCCGCACCGACGTTCTCTTCAACAAAATATCTTCTATAACTTTCATTTATCAATCCTCCATATTATTAAACAAATCATAAACAGTCCAATCCAAAATATTGTTTACTCTACTATTTCACCAAACGGCAAAAAGGATCATTCAATTCCATCAATCCGATCTGCATATAATCCTGCATCATATCTCTCGGTTTTTTTATTTCATCATTCCACACTGCTATATCCAGATCTAAGGGCACTATTCCGACTTTTTTTCCACCGGGAGTACGCCCTGCAGCCTTTTCCATTTCTTTAAAAACCCGGAACAGATCTTCATACGCCATTTCGGTCTCCAATATCCCGACGCAATTGTGATAATTCGGTTGAGGGATACTACTCACCGGAACGGTTTCATAACAAGAGGAGAATTTCGCGGAATGTACCAATTCCTTAATTTCTACACACGTTTTTTTCACTAATAACTTTCCACCGGGAACATTCGATCCCAAACATACAATAGCCCTGTTCATGATACTATAACTATATATCTTTCATTGATAACTGCACTCGTTTCCGTTCTTTATCTATTCCGATCACCCTTACGGTAATTTGCTGATGTATCGATACGATCTCCGTAGGGTCCGATACATATCTATCTGCTAATTGAGAAATATGTACCAATCCGTTTTCTTTAATACCGATATCTACAAAACATCCGAAATTGGTGATATTGGTTACTATTCCGGGGAGCAACATTCCCTCTTTCAAGTCATCGATTGTCTTTACCGAAGCATCAAATTCGAATACCTTAATGGTCTGACGAGGATCTCTTCCCGGTTTATCGAGTTCATCCAAAATATCTTTCAAGGTAGGCATTCCCACCTCATCGGAGAGATAATTTTCCAATACAAGTTTCTTCTTGAGCTCTTTATCGGCAATCAACTCTTTTACGGTACAACCCAAATCTTCGGCCATTTTTTCCACTAAAGCATAACGTTCGGGATGAACGGCTGAATTATCCAAGGGATTTTCGGCCGATGCGATCCGCAAAAAACCCGCCGACTGTTCAAAAGCCTTATCTCCCATACGAGGAACTTTCATCAACTCTTTTCGGGAATGGAAAGGTCCGTTTTCTTTACGATACTCTATAATATTTTGTGCCAGTTGAGGTCCTAAACCGGAAACATAGACCAATAAATGCTTGCTTGCCGTATTTATATCTACGCCGACTGAATTTACACAATTTTCTACCGTCTGATCCAAAGACTTCTTGAGTTTACTTTGATCTACATCATGCTGATATTGCCCTACTCCGATAGATTTCGGATCGATTTTCACCAACTCGGCAAGCGGATCCATTAATCTTCGGCCGATAGACACGGCACCTCTTACCGTCACATCATAATCGGGAAATTCTTCTCTGGCTATTTTTGAGGCAGAGTAGATAGAGGCTCCATTCTCACTAACGACAAATACTTGCACTTTTCTGTCGTAACGCAAATTTGTGATAAAATTTTCGGTTTCTCGGCTTGCCGTACCATTTCCGATGGCAATTGCCTGAATATCATAAACCTCGACCAAATGCGTTATTTTCCGTGCAGAACCGGAGACATCCTGACGAGGAGGATGCGGGAATATCGTCTCATTATGCAACAAATTGCCTTGGGCATCTAAACAAACGACCTTGCAGCCGGTACGAAATCCGGGATCGATGCCCAATACACGTTTCTGTCCTAAAGGAGGTGCCAACAGTAATTGTTTTAAGTTTTCGGAAAAAACTCGAATCGCCTCATCATCGGCCTTCTCTTTGGACAATGCGGCAAATTCGGTCTCTATCGTAGGCTTCAGCAACCTTTTATATCCGTCGCGCACCGCATCGGATACACGTGCCGCTGCTGCGGTAGCATTTTTTATAAACTGCCCCTCGAGCCGATCGATACAAAGCTCATCTTCAGGAGATATAGAGACTTTTAAAAAACCTTCGGCCTCGCCTCTCCGCATTGCCAGCAAACGATGAGAGGAGCATCGGCTCAACGGCTCAGACCATTCGAAATAATCTCTGTATTTTACGGCTTCCTCTATTTTTGTTTTTACGACACGCGACGATATCACCGCCTCTCTTCTAAACAATGCCCGTACCGTATTTCTTGCCCTTTCGTTTTCAGAAACCCATTCGGCTATAATATCACAAGCACCTTTCAAAGCTTCTTCGCTGTCATTGATATCCCCTTTGACAAACGCCGAGGCTTTAAGTTCGGGATCACCGGCTTGTTGTATCATCAACCACTTGGCCAAAGGTTCGAGTCCTCTCTCCCGGGCAATCTCGGCACGAGTCCGACGCTTTGGTTTATATGGCAAATAAATATCTTCGAGCGTGGTCATATCCCAAGAAGATTCTATACGGTCTTTTAATTCCGAAGATAATTTTCCCTGTTCTTCGATTGTCGATAATATAGTTTGTTTACGTTTTTCTATCTCACACAATTTATCGTATTGGTTTTTTATATCGGCAATCTGCACTTCATTCAAAGCTCCGGTCATTTCTTTCCGATAACGACTTATAAACGGAATTGTAGCTCCGTCGTCAAGTAAGGTTATCGTATTCGAAATTTGACCGGGTTCGATACCTAAAACCTTTGAGATCAGTTGAGGAAATATCTTGTTCATTCTTAAATATAATAGGTTTATTGAATTTTCACTATTTTATCTGCTATTCTCGTCTCATCGTCTTGATGGGTGACATATAAAAGAGTTTTGGCACCTTGTAATTGCCAGCGTCGCAAATAATCCATTACTTTCTGTTTCAGATCAAAATCGAGCCCCTTAAAAGGTTCATCCATTAAATATAAGGATGCAGGGAAAAGCATCATGCGTGCCAACGCAACACGCTGGCATTCGCCTCCGCTCAAAGTTGCCGGATAACGGTCTATATCATTTTGCATATCCAAGTGTGCCATTATTCCAGAGACCTGCTTGCGTGCGGTCTCTTCGGTAATATAAGCAGAGCAGGGCAATGCTATATTTTCATATACTGTCAGATGGGGCAAAAGCCTGTGCTCTTGAAAAAGAAGTGCAATCCGGTATTTTTTGTTCAGCGCAACATCTCCCGTCTCTGCACGTTCGAGTCCTGACAAGAGACGCATCAATGTCGTTTTCCCGTATCCCGATACCGCCATTAAACAGGTAATTTTCTCTTTCGAAAGAGACAACTGCAACTCGGACAATATCTCTTTATCTCCATATTTTTTCCGGATTCCTTCTATTTTTAAAGTATCCGGAAAGCTCGGAACATTTTTCTCCAGATTATCTTTTTTGGGAAAAGAAACCGGGAAACGATATGTCTCGATTTTTTTCAAAAACACTTCAAAGCCATACGATAAAATAACAGCGATAAGTGTCCAAGCCAGCAAACGGGGAATTTCTATAAAGCCATGAGCTTCACGAATCATAACTCCGATACCATTGGCAGGTTGTGCCAGCGCTTCACCCATAATGATAGCTTTCCACCCCAATCCGACGGTCGAAATCAACCCGCTAAAAAGGTAAGGCGATATGGCCGGATAGAGAATATGCTTTATTCTCTGTTTGAAAGAAAAAGCATAGACTTGAGACATTTCCAACAAAGAATGATCGACATTCCGGAAACCAGCCGTGAGGTTCTCGGTCAATATCGGAATCATGGTGATCAATGCCATCGCCCAAGGAATGTATTCCGGAGTAAACCATATCAAAAACAGGAACAAAAAAGATATAACGGGAACGGAACGGAGCATTGTTAAAAAAGGATGAATATACACCCGAAATGCTTCGGACCGAGCAGCTTGTCGTGCCAACAGCATAGCCAACAGAAGCGAAAAGATCATTCCGGATATTCCCCGCAACAGAGTCGATGCAATTGCCGCGATAAAAGAGGTATCGGAGAACAGACTGAAAAATGCCGTAATGAGATGGAGTACGCCGGGAAAAATGTTATCATTCCGGATATAAAGCGAAAGCAGTTGCCAACACAGCAACACGGATATCCAGGCAAAGGCTACATAAATATATTTCTTTCGCTTCTCCATATTAGTCTATAAAGCTATAATGAACTTTCGGATATGAAAAATCGATCGTCAGGAATCTTATTGCCTATCGATCTCGGATCATATTTCAAAATGACACGCAATAAGCTATCGGCTGCGGCTCTGACCGTTTCACGCGAACGATACGTTATGCGACAACGGTCATAAACTTTTTGCAAATCGATTTTTCGAGGCAAGATTTTGTGTCGTATCAAACGTTCTGCTGTTGCCGGATTTTCTGGAGAGCTCTCTTTTACCGATGCTGCCAATAATGAATCGACGGTATTAAGCAAAACCTTATTTTGTATTATTTTGTCACTGACAACCACTGCTGTTTGCGGAAAGCCTTCCGGATTGAACTCTTTTGCCAAATCATAACGGATAAAGAGGGTCGAGTCTTTTTGCAGAGCCATGGAGACAAACGGCTCGGGCAATACAGCATCTGATACTTGTCGGCCCAGCAAAGCTCTATACAAATCTTGCGGTGAGGAATATCGATAGTCCGGATAGCAATCTGGAAAACCGGGAAGACTCGAAATACTCCGCAAATATTTCACTACGACATCCGGCGTTGTTCCTTGTCCGGACAGGAAAAGAGGAAATGGTTTTTTATCATCTTTTTCAGCTACGGATGATACCCAAAACAGATTACCCCAAACAGGGGATGCCAAAAAAGAATAGCCGCTGTTTTTATTATATAAGTTCACAGCCGAAGAGAACGGAAGAACGGCAACATCGACTCTCTTTTGTATCATCAAAGCCTGTACTTTCGACGGGTCATCATACAAAACCGTCTCAAATTTTTCGTCTCGGATAGTCTTTACCGAATCCAACAATCCGGAAAAAGCAATGGCCGAAGGTCCCTTTAACAGCGCCAAACGAACAGTATGCGAATCGGGCGAAGTTTTTCTGCAAGAAAAACCGACCATCAAAAGGAGAATACAAGGTATGATTCTTACGATATACATTTAAGTCGAATTACTGTTATTTCGGGTGTTGCCCCCACCCTCATCGGAATGAATACGCAGCCAATACCTTCATTGACATACAAATATTGATCGCCCTCTTTATAAAGTCCGCTCCAACGTGGATAGCGTATCTCTGCCGGAGAATAGCGCCAATCGCCAAACTGCAATTTAATCTGCATGGCGTGCGTATGTCCGGAAAGCGACAAATCGATATTTGTCTCCGGTACGACTTCACTATCCCAGTGCATCGGATTATGAGTCAACAAGATTTTAAAATGGTCATCGTTCAAACCGGAATATGCGGCTTTAAGATTGCCGTATTTCGGGAAAGGAGCTTCTCCCCAATTTTCAACACCGATCAACACTATCGAGTCGTTATTATGGTGTATAAATACCGACTCATTATTCAGCATCTTCCACCCCATCTCTTTTTCCCGGCTCTTGAGATGCTCTTGATCGGCCTTTTTCTCCGACAAGCTCTTCCACGAAATATAATCGCCATAATCATGATTACCCAAAATCGAATAGACTCCGTCTTTTGCTTTCAATGCCGAAAGTACGGGGAAAAACGGATTCAGTTCTACGCTATGCAAGGTTACCAAATCGCCGGTAAAAACAATCAGGTCGGGATGCAGATTATTGATTTCCTGAACCATTTCAGAAATAAATGACGTATCCGATGCAAAACTTTCCAAATGGATATCCGATATTTGAACAATTTTATAGTCATCGAATCCCTGCGGTAACCGGGCAGAGGCAACACACACGTCACGCGTAACCAAACGAGTTCTGTTAACCATTCCGCAAACCATAAAACCCAGAACCGTCAATGCAACGACAATCCCGATATAGTGAAAGATCTTAAGCCTTTTTTTTCGAAACAGACAGGCGACATAATCCCATACAGAAAACAGAAAATAGATAATCTTAGGAGAATAAATCAAAAAGTAGATAAACATAAACCACGTCAATACCGTGCGATTATCAGCATCTTGATGATTCCGGATCAGATTGTAAGCGAATAAAAATGCACCCAACAATAAAAAATTGACAACCCAATACAAAATATTCAGCCACTTATATCGACCGGTTCTTTTGACTATTCGAAAATATATATAGATGTCTATTGCAAAATTAACGCAGACCAATACAAAAAAAGCTACCAGTTGTAATCTCATATTTTAAAGGTACAGAATTGTGTAATATTCAGCAAAAATACAAATAATTCTGAAACTGAACGAACTATTCGACTTCTCAAATGGTTCATTAATTTAATTTAGAATATTGGCGAAATGCATTTAAAATAAAAATAATTTTAGTGACAATAAATTGTTTATTTATTGCCGCATTGATTAAATATCTTTACCTTTGCAACTTCTTAAAGCAATGTATTATTTTTTGCTTTTGCAACAAGAAATACACGCATAAAGATGCAAAAAGGACATAAAACGATTTTTACTTATTAATATATACATTTTTATATACAAACCATGTCTTGGATTGAGAATTTGCTATTTACCCCCTCCTCGGTTGCACATACAGTGTTACTTTATTCTTTTGTAATCGCAGTGGGTGTATATCTGGGAAAGATGAAAGTTTTCGGCATATCATTAGGTGTCACATTCGTTCTTTTCGTTGGATTATTGGCCGGACATTTCGGATTTATAGGAGAAGCCAATATCATGCACTTTTTGCAAGAGTTCGGACTTATTCTTTTCGTTTATTCCATTGGGTTGCAAGTTGGTCCCGGATTTTTTTCATCCTTTAAAAAAGGCGGAATGACCTTAAACTTATTGGCATCGGGGATCGTAGTACTCAACGTTGCCGTAGCTTGCACTATCTATTTTTTAGCTAACGGAAAAGTAGAAATGCCTATAATGGTAGGTATTTTATCGGGAGCCGTAACAAATACTCCCGGATTAGGAGCTGCTCAACAGACTCTTTCCCAACTGCATTTCGACGGGAAACTGGATGTTGTTCCTGAAATTGCTTCCGGTTATGCCGCTGCCTATCCGTTGGGGGTTATCGGAATTATTTTATCGATGCTTATCCTACGGGCTCTCTTTAAAATAAAATTAGATAAAGAGGAACATCAGATAGAGGAAGAAACGGCAGCCAGTGTACTAAAACCGCACGTGGTCACTTATAAGGTAGAGAATCAATTGATCTTCGGGAAACCTTTAGGAGAATTGATGAATCTTATCGACAGAAATTTTGTCGTATCACGAATCAAAAAAAATAACGATGAGGTAATTATTCCTTTATCTACAACAATAATAGAAGAAGGAGACTTATTACTAATTGTCCTTTCGGTTCAAGATGAAGATGCTCTGAAAGCCTTTATCGGAAGTCCGGTAGAAATGGATTGGAAAGCAATTCCGGCACCTGTGGTATCGCGCCGCATATTGGTAACAAAATCGGAATTTAACGGAAGAACCATAGGATCTCTCCGACTGCCGATGGGGTATCGGTTAAACGCAACCCGAGTCAATCGTGCAGGAGTCGATCTGCTTGCAAACCCGAACCTGACTCTGCAAATCGGAGATAGACTTACAGTCGTAGGAAAATTGGAAGACATAAACCGATTGGCTGAACGTCTTGGAAACTCAATGAAGCGTCTTAACGAACCTAATATGATCACGCTTTTCGTGGGTATATTCTTAGGGATTATCTTAGGAAGTATCCCCTTGGCTATCCCGGGCATGTCTTCGTCGATGAAATTAGGTCTGGCCGGAGGTCCGTTGGTAGTAGCCATATTGATAGGCCGTTTCGGATATAAAATGAAACTGGTCACTTATACCTCAACCAGTGCCAGTTTAATGCTTCGGGAAATAGGAATCTGCCTCTTCTTGGCTAGCATCGGAATTTCGGCCGGAGGCACATTTGCAGAGACGGTATTTACCGGAGACGGTTTGCTTTGGGTATTGTGGGGATTCTTAATCACAATCATACCGCTGCTGATCATCGGATCGATTGCCCGAGGTTATTACAAAATCAATTATTTCACACTTATCGGTCTCATTGCCGGCAGTAATACCGATCCGCCAGCATTGGCCTATGCCAATAAGACGACTTCGACCGATGCCCCGTCTGTTGCATACTCGACGGTATATCCATTGACAATGTTCTTACGGGTGCTCACGGCACAATTACTGATTTTGCTGTTCTGCTAAATATAGTAAATATAGAAGACAAATTATCTTTATCCCTAAATAACAGAGGCTGTCTCAAAGGTGTACATGAGACAGCCTCTGTCATAATTAATAATTCTTATCAATCTAATTCATAATATAAGCTGCTACAAATATATCGACGACAGGTAAAACCAAAGCATAAAGCAAGGAGGTCAAAAGTAGGATTTTTGTATTTCTGGGTTGCGATAAAAATAGCCTTATTTCATTCATGTATATTAAATTTAAAATTTATATAAATAAAGACGAAGTCTTTCTGACGTTAAACAAGCGTAGATAAAATTGCACGAATAGAAGCCTTTGCTCCGCAAATCACTTCATCGGCCGCACCATAATAAATGACAAGTTCGTCACCACGTACAATATGTCCGTTGGTAAAGATGACTTCTCCGAAAAAACCTTCTATTTCATAAGTTTCTTCAGGTTCCATGATAGGTGTCTGAGAACGTGCTATCACTTTAGTCGGATCATTCAAATCAAGCAAAAGTGCTCCTAAACAATACCGATTATTTTCTGTTGCGCCATGGTATATCGACAACCAGCCATATTCGGTTGGGATCGGAGACGCTCCGGCACCAAGACGGCTGCTGTCAAAATGATCTTTTCGTGTGCGAGCAATACAACGATGATTTCCCCAATGGATCAAATCGGGAGATTCGGAAATCCACATATAATTACCACCTATTTCGGGACTACTGGGACGGTGTAAAGCATAATATCGGCCATTTATTTTACGCTCAAAAATTGCACAATCCTTATTGTGCGGAGGGAAAATAGGCCCATAGTCTTGATAAGTCAACCAATCTTTGGTACTCTTCATCCCCACTACGACCCCATTGGAAGAAACTGCCGAAAAAGTAAGATAATATGTATCTCCGATTTGCGAAACCCGACAATCTTCAATGCCATAGGCCGTATAAGCATCATGCGCAAATATAGCCGGATAGTTTTTATCTTCAGAAAAATGAACGCCATCTGTACTCCATACGAGTCGCAAATGAGACATCGTCGTTAAATAATCTTCTCCCTGATAGTTTACCACACGTACATCCGACAAATCCAAATCGGGGCTATCTTTGGGTATTTCCATAATTTCAATAACTCCCTTATCATTCAACTTGGGAAAAGAAAGATAGCCCTCTTTCTGTTTCGGACGTTCTGCCACCCGAAGGAGCAGACCGATTTTATCTCGATAACGAAACACCCCCGGATTCAGCAAGCATTCGATTTTAAGGTCATTTCGACTCGGGCAAATAGACGTCGGCCTTAAAATCGGATTAACAGAGAATCGTTCAAATAAATTTTCCATATTATGTCGTATTTTGTGATATCTTGTCAGAGAAAGGGTTTTCTTTTTGTTTTTGACAAAGTTATTTTTAGTAATCTTAAAAAAGGTGTACTATAATTCCAAACAAGTATATACTATTTACAAATGGCTAAAAATTGCCCATATACGGTCACATATCCGATTATTAATCAATTTTACGACAAGGGATTAATCGATTTTTGAAAAAGCTGTTTTAGGCAATTATTTTTAGTAGATATATACTCTTTTGAAAATATAGTATACTTATCGTGTGTAAAGAATATCTATTTTTATGTAGATTTAAAGCGAATAATTTTTAATGGCAATTTGTTAACCTTTTTATAGCAATTATGAAAAATATAAATCTATTGACAAAACCGGCAATCCGTAAAAAGTCATTTTTCTTTTGGGTATTCATCCTATATGCTATAACAATTTCTTTCGAAGGCTATTCCGAAAACTCAAATCACAGAATAAGTTCTTATGTCAAAGGGTTATCGAATAGTTCCATAACATGTATATTTCAAGATTCGGATCAATTAATGTGGTTTGGAACGTGGGATGGACTCAACCTGTACAATGGACGTTATGTCAAAAGTTTTTTCCCGGAGGCCGGAAACGCACACAGCATAAGCCATAATATTATCAGAGCCATAGATGAACAATATAAACATATTCTTTGGGTTACGACCGATCATGGCGTAAACAGATTAGATACTCGTACGATGGAATTTACCCCTTTTTGGTTAGGATATGAAGCGTTGCAACCGGGTAGGGAAAATTCTTTCTCGTTATCGATCAATAGCCAAGGGACGGTTATTGCATCATCATTACTATGGGGATTAGCATATTATTGTGAAAGTACAAATAGTTTCGAGCCCATAATTTCTCCGTTGATCAAGACTCAGAATATTCAGAAAATAGCGTTTGACAATCAAGATAATTTATGGATATTGCATACAGACGGTAATATTACCGTATTGAAGATTGCAGAAGAAAATATGTCCGTCGAAATTAAATCGGCAAAAGATGTCTTAATCGGATCGGGTGTTCGCGATTTATATGCTCTCCCCAATTACATGGCTCTCTTAAATACCAGCAACCAATTGCAACTATACAACATATCTAATGAAAATATAAGATCTATATTGGAAAGGCCTATCCAGCTTCAGGGGAAACTCACATCGGCGAGTTATTATGACAATATACTCTATCTCTCTTTAGGTACATCGGGGGCGAATGTTATAGAATAAACGGGGCAAAAGCCGTTAAAGACTATAACTTCCCGGAGTTAAGCAACAATTCGATTTTGTGTACTTATCAAAGTTCTCAGCATATATTGTGGCTGGGAACCGACGGGAATGGGGTAATCAACTATCGGCATAAGAATCAACTGTTCAGACAATCTATCGAATATAATCCCAGAAGGCCGATACGGGCGTTTATCGAAGATAACAACGGAAACCTCTTTATTGCAACCAAAGGTAGTGGATTATATAAAAGCTCGCTCAACGGATCGCTCAAAAAATATACATTGTACAATACTAAAAACGGGCTCTTGCACAACAACATTTTGGCTCTCGCCAAAAACAAAAAGGGAGATATCTTTATCGGAGGAGATGGCAAAGGTATAAACATAATTACATCTAAAGGCCTATTCACTTTACAGGCCGATCCCAATGTAAAAATTGCATTCAACGAGTTGAGCGCAGTATACTCCTTAGTATTTCAAAATCAAGACAATACCCTATGGGTAGGGACCAATGGAAATGGGCTGTTCAAACTGAACCTAAAAGAAAACGGCAATGGCCAATATATCATTACCGGTGCCCAACAATATGTAAGTCGGCTTTCGAAAACATACCCGATGAACAGAATTTTCAAGATTCTTCCTTCAGACGATAAAAAACTCTGGCTTGCCACCAGAGGCAGCGGCGTAGTACTGTTTAATCCGGCGAACGAATCGTTCGAGATTTTTCAGCATCAAAATGAAGGGAATGATCTGTTATGCAGTAATGATGTTTTGTCTCTTTATATCGATGAGCAAAAGCAACTTTGGGTAGGGACCAGCGCAGGGTTATCGATATTGAAAAAAAGTAAAGAAGACGAATGGGAAGCGTCACATTTTACTCAAAAAAACGGAATGCCCAACAATACCATCCACGGAATAGTTGACGACAAAAGAGGGAATATGTGGATCAGTACCAATAACGGGCTGGTAAGACTAAACAAAAAGACAAACGAAATAAGGACATTCTATGAACGGGATGGCCTGCAAGGAAACGAATTCTCTGATGGAGCCTATTACTTTTTATCTTCTACAAAAGAGTTGGTCTTTGGTGGGACACATGGCTACAACATAATAAATCCGGACTCGATCACCCAAAACAATTTTATGCCGTTGTATCATATCGACAATATTAAACTGTTCAATACGCCGATCAGTCCTCAAAAATTAAACTACAAAAACGGAGAGCCGATACTTACGTTAAATCACAACGAGAACTTTATTTCTCTAAACTTTGGCGTTCTCGACTATATCAACAACGAAAATTGTGAATATGCCTATCAATTAATCGGGTTTGACAAAAACTGGGTCAACTGTGGGAATAATAACGTTTGGTCATTTTCGAATATACCTCACGGTAAATACAAACTCATGGTCAAATACACCAATAATGATAAAATCTGGAGCGAACCCATCAAAACTATGGAAATAATCATACGTCCACCTTGGTGGGCTACTTGGTGGGCATACGCATTATATGCACTGATCGGTATCATAATAATGTTTTGTGTTTATAAATACATACGAAACCTCTCTATCCGAAAACAGAATAAAATAATACTTCAACTTGAAAAACAAGAACAAGAACGCATACAAGAGGCAAAACTGCAATTTTTCACCAATATTGCACATGAATTTTGTACCCCGATATCCTTGATCTATGGCCCTTGCGAACAACTTATGGGACTGCCCCATATCGATCAATCTGTAAAAAAATACTTGCGTATAATCAGAGCCAACACCGATAGAATGAGAAAACTAATCGATGAGCTCATGGATTTCAGAAAGGCTTCTACGGGACATACCGAATTGAAACTTACATCGGTCAATTTAATGGAGCTCATGAGATGTATTGTGGATAATTTTACCGGAATTATTGAAGAGAATCGAATAAACTTCGAACTCTCTTGTCCTGAACAACAATGGATCAGTGATCGGGATTGCATGGAAAAAATAATCTTCAACCTACTTTCGAACGCATTTAAATATACACCACAATATGGGTCGATCTCTCTTCATTGTAACATAGAAAACGAAAAACTTATCATCGAGGTTACCAATAGCGGAGTCGGATTAAATGCTGAAGAATTGGTCGGGATATTCGATCGGTTTACAATATTGGAAACCGACAAACTAAACATAAAATCGGTTCGCCAAAATGGAATAGGTTTGGCTCTTTGCAAAAGTTTAACCACTCTTTTAGGGGGACAAATCGATGTAAACAGTGAGATCAATGAATATGTGCGTTTTACTGTAACATTGCCGCTATTGCAACAATCAGACACGGCAAACGAAACGGAAGAAGAAATAAGAGACTCTATTATTTCTAATTATAAACCAACCATTTCTACCGTATTGGGTAAAAACCACTACAACATATTGATCGTTGACGATGAGCCTGAAATCCGAAATTTTATATGTGATGTCATAAAATCGGAAACAATCCATATTCTGCAGGCATCTAATGGAATAGAAGCATTAGAATTACTAACTCACCAGCATGTCGATCTGATTATCACCGACTTATTTATGCCGCAAATGGATGGTTTAACTTTTGCCCGTGAGCTTAAAGAGAATATCTTCACCAAACATTTGCCTATTATATTTCTGTCGGCTAAAAGCGATGAAGAGTATAAAATCATGACGACGCAAATAGGATCGGAAATATATATTACAAAACCTTTCCATCCTATCCGCCTTAAAGCGGCTGTCGACTCTGTATTAAAAAGACAAGAAGATATTAAACGCATTCTGTCTCCGAAACCTAATAATAATGTTACTCCTGTAAATAAAAATCAAGAGTTCTTGTCTAATGTAATTAAAATTATAGAAACTCGTATCGAGGATGAATCGTTAGATCCTAATACGATATGCGATGAATTGAATATCAGTAAGATTACTCTTTATCGCCGCATTAAAGATATTGCCAACAAAACTCCAAGTGAATTGATCAGAAGCATCAGATTGCAACAAGCCGGGAAACTGCTGTTGCAAACCGATTTAAATGTAAAAGAGATTATGTACAGATGTGGATTTAACAACAAATCGTATTTTCATCGTGAATTTATGGCTCTTTACAACCTTTCGCCCAAAGAGTATAGAAACAACCACAAATTTACGCCTGAAGAACAGCCTTCTTAAGGCTGTTGAGCAAATCCTATTGAAATAAAAAAATAGATGACGGTCAAGAGTTTCTTCTTTTTCGAAAGTTCTTGACCGTCATTTTTGCGGTTGTTTGTCTAAACTATAGCCTCCGACCTGCAATTAAGACTGCGTGAAATATTCAACGCGGCCTCCGTTATTTGCTCTTTCGCGGACGTTCGGCACGGCGAAGGTATTCTTTCCGGATCTTCCATTTGATAAAAGAGTCGGATTGATATAACCCGATAACCTGTTGCGGTGTGAGTATTTGCAGCAGGTCATTCATATACCGCTTATTCAGATTATACAGTTTTTGCTCTCTGTCGATGTATCCTTTAAGCAGCGTTCGAGCTTGTTCGTCAGATAATGTATCGGCATTTACACGATTAAACAGCCGATGGTTTAACATATTTAAATGAGCAACTTTTTTTTGATATTGTTTATACACAGGACGCAACCGTGACATTTGCTCATCGGTAAGGTTCAGACGCATGCGCATTTCTGAAAGAGAGGCCTCTGTCATCTGCATCTGCAACTCTCGTTGACGTTCTTGAGGAAGCGGTCTTTGTGCCCACAACGCTATGGGCATACAGAAAAAAAGCAACATTAATATTTTGTTCATATCTGTTATGTTTTTTGTACTTTACGATAAACTAATTATACCATGGTTCGGCAACCGTTCCACCCGTAATTTCGGCAAGAAAAAATAGATCCTCATCACTCAATTCATCTATCAACTGGTCTGTCGGCATATTTCTGTCGGCATATATAAAATTGACATCATCGGTATTAATCCCGGTATTCTCAAAAGATGAAATATCTGTTCCCGAATCTTTCTGAGAGACCTCATCGAAAACATTTTCTACATAACGATCAGAGAATAATAAGTCGGAATTGTCTGAATCGGCAACCGAAATACTGGCGGTATCGAAACGAGTCGAGACACTCTCCTTATGATCGACCCCTATATAAATGAACAGAAAAAGAACTGCAGCAACAGCTCCTGCAACATAATACAAATAATGTTTACGGGAATGAGATTTCCGCAACTCGGCCTTTCGGGAATGCTCTTCTCGATCACAAATTTCAAACACGTGACGAGTCACTTTTTCCAAACTCTCCTCATCCATCCGGTAAGGCAACCGTTTGCCAACTCGGCCGAAGTCAAAATCTTTCTCTTTCATATTTGATTTGTTAGCATATACTTTTTTACTTTCTCCACCGCATAATGATAACCCGTTTTCAACGTAGCAACCGATTGCCCGGTAATACGGCTTATCTCCTCATAACTCAATTCATCATAATACCTCAAATTAAACACGATACGCTGTTTTTCAGGTAAACGAAGAATTGCTTCTTGAAATTTTAACAGCAGCTCGTCGGCATCTATGTCATTCTCCGCATAAAGTGTCTGCACCAACATATTGCTTATCTCTTCATACGGTGTAAAAGGCAATTGCTTTCGACGTAAAAATTGCAGACTTTCATTCGTTGCGATCCGATAAATCCACGTGAACAAACGGCTCTCGCCCCTAAATTCGTCTAAAGAACGATATACCTTTATCAAGGTTTCCTGCAAAACATCTTCAGCATCTTCATTAGACACAACCAATCGCCGTATGTGCCAATACAGAGCCTCCCGATATGCAATGACCAACTGTTTAAACCCGTCATTGCGAGTTTTCGGGTCATTCAACTTTAAGATAATATCCTGCTCTGTATCTTCCGGCATAAAAAACAACGGCTATTTTTCAACTTATTTTATCGTTAGATGCTCATTTATCGATAAAGTTAAACCGATTTCTTTTTATTTTTTATTTTATCCGTAAAAAAAGAAGATTTGTCGGTGAAAATCTTCTCTATTTATATTTAGATTGGCTATGAAAAAAGACAAATTTAACTTTGTAAAAATTAAAAAAAAGACTTATGAAGTATCATCGTATCATGATTTTCGGGTTTTGTTTCTGTACAGGAGGTCTATCGTTATTGTCTGCTCAAGAAAAACCGCAGGAGTGGACTTTAAAAAATTGTATCGACTATGCACTGACACAAAACATACAACTCAAAAAAAGCAAGATCGCATTGGAGAGCAGCAAAATAGATAAACTGTCGGCACGGGCTAAGTTGTTCCCGTCTCTCTCTTTCGGATCTTCTCAGCAGTATATAAATACGCCTTTCCCCGAAGGAAACAGTTTGGACAACTATGTTATTACCGGGAGTAAAGGTAGCAGTAAAAATTCTTACACAGGCAATTACTCCTTGCGGTCGTCAATGACTCTGTATAACGGAGGGAAATTGCGGAACAATATTAAATCGTCAGAACTGCAAGAACAGGTACAACAATACTCGGTCGAAGAAGAGATCGACAATATAGAAACGTCTATTACTGAAAATTTTTTACAAATACTCTATGCCCAAGAATCTGTTAAAATCAATGAAGAGACTGTCGCTCTGTCAAAACTGCAATGTGAACGAGGAAAGGCTTTGTTAGAGGCGGGATCGATTTCTCAAAGCGATTATGCTCAATTGGAATCACAATACAGTGCGGACAAATACCAACTCGTACTCTCCCAAACGACATTGGAAGGGAACATTCAGGCTCTAAAACAACTGTTGGAGATGGACATGACAGAATCTCTCAACATCGCTACGCCGTCACTCGAAACTCATGACGTATTGACTCCTCTGCCGAGAAAAGAAGAGGTATATCAATCGGCATTAAGTTTCATCCCCAGTATTCAAAGCGGAAAACTCGGAATCGATATTGCTAAATTAGAGCACAAAAATGCGAAAGCCGGTTATTATCCTACATTAGATTTATCGGCAAGCGTAGGAACCGGCCATATCTCGGGTACGGAATCGAATTTCGGCCAACAAATGAAAAATAAATTGAATGAAAGTATCGGCCTCACTTTGAGTATTCCGATCTTTAGTAACCGTGAAAATAAATCGGCAGTGGAAAAAGCAAAATTACAAATTACCGAAGCCGAACTGGAATACCAAAATGTACAAAAAGAGCTTCAGAATACCATAGAGAATATTTATTTAGAGGCCACTTCGTCCCAAGCCCAATATGCGGCAGCGATAGAACAGGTAAAAGCATCGAAAACCAGTTATGACTTAGCTCAAGAACAGTTCAACTTAGGGATGAAAAATACGGTAGAACTGCTGACGGAGAAAAATAATTTTCTTTCGGCTCAACAAGAAATGTTACAAGCCAAATATATGGCGATATTAAATGCCCAACTACTAAGATTCTATCAAGGCAAAGAAATAACGTTGTAATAAAAATAAAACTGATATACAATGAAATTAACAAAAAAGAAAATCGTCCTGACATCTTCGATTATCGTAATCATAGGAATAGTTATATGGATTTTTAGCCGTCCGTCTAAGAAAAACGAGATCGCATTCGAAACAGCCATCGTCACCAAACAAGATATATCTAATTCGGTAACGGCAACCGGAAGTATCGAACCGGTAACCAAAGTAGAAGTAGGTACACAAGTATCCGGAATTATCGACAAATTATATGTCGATTACAATTCGAACGTAACCAAAGGTCAATTAATTGCCGAAATGGACAAGGTTACATTGCAAAGCGAACTGGATTCGAAGCAAGCAGCTTATGACGGGAGTAAAGCCGAATATGAATATCAACAAAAAAAATATGCCCGCAACAAAACTTTATATGAAAAAAAATTGATCAGCGATACCGAGTACGAAGAATCTGTCTATAATTACGAAAAAGCTAAAAGTACTTATTATAGCCAAAAGGCAGAACTCGAAAAAGCAAAACGTAATCTTGCTTATGCAACCATTACATCTCCTATCGACGGTGTCGTTATAAGTCGGGATGTTGAAGAGGGACAAACCGTAGCTGCAGGATTTGAAACACCTACCCTTTTCACTATTGCAGCAGACTTGACGCAAATGCAAGTTGTCGCAGATGTCGATGAAGCCGATATAGGGGGCGTGAAAGAGGGACAACGGGTAAGTTTCACGGTAGATGCATACCCTAACGACACATTCGAAGGAAAAGTCACACAAATACGGTTAGGAGATGAAAGCAGTTCGAGTAGCAGCAGCAGTACCTCTACATCGACCGTTGTTACCTATGAAGTCGTTATTTCAGCTCAAAACCCGGAATATAAACTAAAACCAAGATTGACGGCAAATGTGACAATTTATATCCTCGACAAAAAAGACGTATTGAGCGTTCCGGCCAAAGCCTTGCGTTTTACGCCTGAAGCTCCGTTTATTAATAAAGACAACAAAATCGAAGATTGCCAAGCAGAACATAAGGTATGGACGCTTGAGGGAAATACATTTAAGGCCTATCCGGTAAAGGTCGGCATTACGAACGATATTTATACCGAAATTTTAGATGGTGTCACAGAAGGTATGAAAATTATTACAGAAGCAACAATAGGACAACATAACAATCCGGAAATTACTGAGGGCGAACCTCAAGAACAAAACCCGTTTATGCCAGGACCTCCGGGAAGAAATAACAAAAACAAAAAATAAGATTGTTCCATAAAATGTTGTCAAATCTATAAATAACTTATATGAAAAAGGTTATTGAACTGCAAAATATCAGAAGGAATTTTCAAGTCGGAGACGAAATTGTCCATGCTCTACGCGATATATCGTTTACGATCTATGAAGGAGAATTCGTAACGATCATGGGAACATCGGGATCTGGTAAATCAACATTATTGAACACATTAGGGTGTCTTGACACGCCTACCAGCGGGGAATATTATCTGGACGGAATTTCTGTGCGTACCATGAGCAAGCCGGCTCGTGCGATACTCAGAAACAGAAAAATCGGATTTGTATTCCAAAATTACAATTTGTTGCCCAAAACAACCGCTGTCGAAAATGTAGAATTGCCATTGATGTATAATCCCAACATAAATAGTGCCGAGCGAAAAAGAAGAGCCATAAAAGCTCTGCAAGACGTCGGATTAGGAAATCGGCTTGAACACAAATCGAACCAAATGTCGGGAGGGCAAATGCAACGTGTGGCCATTGCCCGTGCCTTGGTAAATAATCCGGCAGTAATTCTTGCCGACGAAGCAACCGGGAACCTGGATTCAAGGACCTCTTTCGAGATTCTTGTCTTGTTCCAGAAGTTACATGCCGAGGGTCGTACCATTATATTTGTTACGCACAACCCGGAACTGATCCAATACAGTAGTCGGAACATCCGATTGCGGGATGGTAAAATCATAGAAGATTCTATAAATAAAAATATCATGTCGGCAGCAGAAGCATTAGCTGCCATGCCTAAACCAGAAGATGAAGAATAGGCATAATCTCTAATTTACGAAAACAATGAATGGAACCAATCTGCTAAAAATAGCCTTGCGTGCACTTGCCAACAATAAATTGCGGGCATTTCTTACCATGCTGGGTATTATTATCGGTGTTGCATCGGTTATCACAATGCTTGCCATCGGACAAGGATCGAAAAAAAGCATTCAAACGCAAATTTCTGAAATGGGTTCTAACATGATCATGATACATCCCGGGGCAGAAATGCGAGGAGGCGTACGGCAAGACCCCTCGGCCATGCAAACCTTGAAACTTGAGGATTACAAAGCGCTACACGATGAAACGACTTTTTTGGCCGCTGTAAGCCCGAATGTATCTTCATCAGGGCAATTAATAAGCGGAGCCAATAATTATCCATCCTCTGTAACCGGAGTTAATCCCGAATATCTCGAAATACGGCAACTTGCGATAGAAAACGGGACGATGTTTACTGATGCCGATGTACAAAGTTCGGCCAAAGTATGCGTAATCGGAAAAACAATCGTCGATAACCTTTTCCCGAACGGAGGTGATCCTATCGGGAAAATCATTCGATTCAACCAGATTCCGTTTAAAGTTGTAGGTGTATTGGAATCTAAAGGATATAACAGTATGGGTATGGACCAAGACGATGTCGTCCTTGCGCCTTATACTACCGTTATGAAAAGGTTATTGGCCGTGACATATCTGCAAGGAATTTTTGCTTCGGCCCTAACAGAAGATATGACCGATTATGCTACGGATGAAATTGCTACAATTTTAAGACGGAACCACAAATTGAAAGCAACGGACGAAGACGATTTTAAAATCAGATCTCAGCAAGAACTGAGTACCATGTTGAATACGACTACCGACCTAATGACCACACTCCTTGCCTGCATCGCCGGAATATCGTTGGTCGTAGGAGGTATCGGAATCATGAATATCATGTATGTGTCGGTTACCGAACGAACTCGAGAAATAGGGCTGCGCATGAGCGTAGGTGCAAGGGGTATCGATATCTTGAGCCAGTTCTTGATCGAGGCTATTCTGATCAGTATC